>DOHC01000037.1 GCA_003535475.1 Nitrospiraceae bacterium | reverse complement strand
GCACTTCATTATTGAACTGGCTTATAATTTTGAACTTTGAATTTTGAATTTATTTTAAGCATCTCCTTTGCCTTCTCCAATATCTCCCTGTCTCCCTTGTAGCTGACCTTACGTATGGCTTCATCGATAGGAAACCACGATGCATCATTAACTTCTTCATCATGGTCGCTGGTGCTACCGTTTTGGTATTCCATCAGATAAAAACGCACAGTCTTTCTGCACTTTGCATTTTCCTCTTTTATATAATACCAGTAAGAAGTGTCTCCTATCTTCTCAATTATCCTGCCATTAAGGCCGGTTTCTTCCCTGACTTCTCTTATGGCAGTTTCCTCTGGTTTTTCACCTCTGTCAATAATCCCCTTTGGCAGGCANNCAACTTCTGCTGTATTATTGTCCGGCTTGAATATAACCCCGCCGGAAGAGACCTGGTTTTTTATTGTCGCCGGTTTCATATTATTTCTGAGTAAAGTATTTAACTCTAAACTCCGAACTCTTCACTTGTAACTTACTTTAAGGTATTGTCTTCCCTGAGATAAACCTCATTATATCATTATAAAAAGCAAAAGCCATTAGCGTGATAATTATTCCAACTCCGATTCTCTGGGTTATAATCATTACTTTCTCGCTCAACGGTTTCCGCCTGACAGCCTCAATGCCGAGAAACAGTATATGCCCTCCATCAAGAACAGGGATTGGCAGAAGATTAAGCACACCGAGGTTTATACTTATCACAGCCATAAACACAAAAAAGTTCGTGGCGCCAAGAGATGCCTGCTGTCCTGCCATCTGGAATATCATTATCGGCCCGCCCAATGTTTCCGCCGGGACAATCCTCTGTATAAGTTTTATAATTACAACAACCGTTAGACCAACCATATCCCACGTCTTCTTAATACCCAATGACACAGCCTTAAGAGGATTATATTTTTTTATTAGATTGTTGCCTGCCGGACCTATGCCTATCAGCCCGATCTGTTTCTCAGTGCCGTCAGGATACTTGAAGGTCTTTTTTTCAGGGGTTACAGTCAATTCCAGCAAATTTTCATCTCGCTTTATTTTAAGTCTCAGCGGTTTTTCAGGACTTCCATGTATTATTGCCGTCATATCATGCCACGTTTTAATAGGCGTGCCTTCTATCTCAACAATCCTGTCGCCTTTCTTTATGCCGGTTTTTTCAGCAACAGCGTTTTTAATTACCTCGCCAACCTCGGGATACACGAGAGGCATAATACCAATATCCATAACTTCTGTATTTTCACCGAATATGTTTTTCCCCATTTTCTTTTCTGGAGTTAGAGGGATCTCAATAAATCTTCCTTCTCTTTCTATTTTGAAAAGAAGCTTTTCACCGCGGCTTTCATTTACAAAAACATCGATGTCATCCCATCCGGCTACAGTCTTGCCGTTAATTGCTGCAATCCTGTCGCCGGTCATGAGTCCAGCCGCAGCAGCAGGAGAATTATCCATGACTTTCCCGGCATAAGGCTTTGGCACAGGAACACCTGATAGAAATACGACAAAGAAGATAGCAGCAGCAAAAAACAGATTAAATACAGGGCCTGAAAAAACTATCAGGAATCTTTTCCATACAGGCTGGTAATTGTATGCAAAAGGTTTATCTTCTTCTTTTAGTTCGTCTCCGGGCTCTTCTCCCAACATCTTCACATATCCGCCAAGCGGAACTGCAGAAACAAGATATTCCGTGTCTCCATATTTTTTACCTATTAGTTTAGGGCCAAAACCCAAAGAAAACTTAAGCACCCTCACTCCAAGTTTCTTTGCAAAAAGGAAATGTCCGAGTTCATGCACAAATATCAGAATGCCCAATAATACTATCGCCGAAAAAAATGTCATCTTCTATCTCCTCAACTTTTAATTTTTAAGGTTATTCACTAATAAGACCATAAGTAAAGCCACATAAAACTTTATCCGTCATGCCCGAAGTTTTTAATCGGGCATCCATGATTTCCCGTGAAAACTGAAATCCACTTCATTAATTCTGGATTCCCGCTTACTGACTGCGGGAATGACAAACTATTTTGACTTTATTATTTCCATTGCCTTTTCCCTTGCCCACCTGTCAGCTTCAACAATTGTATCAATATCCACTGCTGGTTTTCTCTCGTGCAACTGCATCGTAGTATTAATGACAACAGGAATATCATTAAAATCTATCTCCCTTTGCAGAAAGGCAGCCACCGCAACTTCATTCGCAGCATTAAGCACAGCAGGCATTGTGCCTCCCTCCTTCATTGCCTCATAAGCATATAGAAGACAGGGGAAGCATTCCGTGTCAGGTTTCTGGAATGTAAGTTTGCCTATAGCGCTCAGGTCAAGACACGGCATATGGCCGTCAAGCCTTTCAGGATATGTAAGTGCATAAGCTATAGGGCCCTTCATGTCAGGCACAGAGAGCTGTGCTATACAGCTCCTGTCCTTCAATTCAATCATTGAGTGAATTATGCTCTGAGGATGTATAAGCACATCTATCATATCAGGGGAAAAACCAAAGAGGCAATGCGCCTCTATAACCTCAAGCCCTTTATTCATCAGTGTTGCAGAGTCTATCGTGATTTTCTTTCCCATATCCCAGTTAGGATGTTTCAGCGCATCTTCTATCGTAACCTTATTCAATTCACTCCTGCTCTTGCCGAGAAACGGGCCTCCCGAGGCTGTAATCACTATTCTCTTTACAGATTCCCTGCTCCGCCCCTCAATACACTGGAATATCGCACTGTGCTCGCTGTCCACAGGGATTATCTTTGCGCCGGACTTTACCGCATCCTTCATAACTATTTCGCCTGCGACTACAAGCGATTCCTTATTGGCAAGTCCAATTGTCTTTCCTGCCCTTACAGCGGAAAGCGTTGGAAAAAGGCCAGCAAATCCGATTATCGCTGAAAGAACAAAATCAGCTTTATTGTGCGATGCAACCTCTGCAATGCCGCTGTCGCCTGAAAGCACCCTTATCCCGAGTTTCTTTCTGAGTTCCAAAGCGCATGTCTCATCAGCCACTGCCGCAATCTCAGGATTAAACGCCTTAATCTGTTCTTCAAGCAGTTCTATGTTGTTTTTAGCGGTCAGCCCGACAACCTTAAACCTGTCACGGCATCTTGAGATTATTTCAAGCGCGCTTCGCCCTATGGAGCCTGTTGAGCCAAGAATTGTTATCCGCTNNGTCATTGTCCGGCTTGACCGGACAATCCAGACATCCTTCCATCATCTTTCTGGATTCCCCGATCAAGTCGGGGAATGACAGAACAAATAAGTACTCGCAGACAGATTTAAGACATCTCATTCTATTAATCCGAAAGCTCCTATAATCCAATACAGCGCAGGCCCTGCAAAGAGAACGCTGTCAATCTTATCCAGTATGCCACCGTGCCCCGGCACTATACTGCCTGAGTCTTTTACGCCTGCGTCACGCTTGAACATCGACTCTGCAAGGTCGCCTATGATAGTCACCATTCCTATAATCATTCCCAGAACAGCCGCTTCCACCAAAGACACTGAAATGTAGTTTACAAGCGTAATTTTAAGGATAACTGCGCCGGCCGTGCCTCCTGCTATTGAGCCCGCAGCGCCTGCAATTGTCTTGTTCGGGCTTATCTCTTCATATAGTTTCCTTCTGCCGATGCCCTTGCCTATATAATAAGCCAGACTGTCGGATGCCCACACACACCCGTAAAGAAATATTATCCACTCAGAGCCGTTTTCCCTGAGATAAAGCTGATAACCAAGCAGCCACGGAATATATATCACAGCAGCCGCCACATATGCAACGTCATTAAGCGAAGAGGCAGGATTACGCCTTAAAAAAAGCCTCAAAGTGACAATTGCAAGAAATGAAAAAACGAACAGGTCAGCAGAAAAAGCCCCTGAAAAAAACATGCATAAAATCACCGCTGCGCCAAAACCTATCCCTGCATATCTTAAAAAACCCTTAACGTTATACATTGAATAAAATTCATACTGCGCAGCGGCGGCGGCAATCACAAGAAGAAAAAGAAAATACTCAGATGTAAGTTTTGTAATATAGAAATAAATGAGAGGCAGTAAAATTGCGGCGACAATCAGTCTCTTTAAATGCATGTCAGGGCTTCACCCTCACAGGGACAGCTCCGAATCTCCTCTCCCGCGTCTGGTAATCGTAAAGCGCAACCAGAAACTCATCCTTTGTAAAATCAGGCCAGAGGGTCTCTGTAAAATAGAATTCAGAATACGCACCCTGCCAGAGCAGAAAATTACTCACACGCCTTTCACCGCTCGTTCTTATTATAAGGTCGGGGGAAGGGATACCTGATGTGTCAAGGAAGGATTCAAAAAACTCTTCTGTGATATCATCGGGGTTTATTTTTGCAGAAACAATTTTTTTTACTGCCCTGATAATCTCGTTTCTTCCGCCATAGCTCAATGCCGCCACCAGCGTCATGCCGGTGTTTGCTGCTGTTCTCTGCTCTGTCTCAGCAATAAGCTCCTGCACATTTTCCGGCAGCCTCCATACCTCTCCTATGGTTTTAAAGACAATTTTCTTATCCATAAATTCGTTGAATTCATTCCGCAGATATATCTCAAGAATCTTCATCAGTGTCGTAACTTCGTCCTTTGGCCTCTGCCAGTTTTCAAGGGAAAAGGTATAAAGGGTTAACACCCTGACTCCTGCCTCGATTGCAGCAGTGATAATTTCCCTTGCCCTCTCCGCACCCCTTCTGTGCCCCTCTATCCGGGGAAAACCGCGCACTTCTGCCCATCTTCCGTTGCCGTCCATTATCACTCCCACATGGGCTGGTATTTTATCGTATGACAACATTACCTCCCTTTCAGCGGGTAGATATAAAGCACTGTTCCAATAGGGTTTTCCCCTTTCAGGATATTCTTGAATTTTATTCCCAGCGCCGGTTTATCAAGTATGATGATTCTGTTATCTGCGATTGTATAATCAAGGGCGTTGCCAGGGATATCGTCTATGATAGTCCTCTCCTCCATGGAAACTCCAGTCCACCATAAGCTTCTAATCTCTGATTTGCTGTATCCTATGCCTTTAGCCATTCCGACAAGGGGAATTCTCTTTATAACAAGTATTTCCCTGTTCTGCATAAAAAGCCTGTCCTTTACCGCCCATTCACCTCTTTCCACCATTATAGTCGGCGTTACACGCTTAAATGTTGTCTGAAAGCCTCCATAATCCCCCCTGCTTCTCCATATCCTTATGCCCTCATCATAAAGATTCAGATACCCTGCATCATCATATGCAAGCACTAACCTTTTGCCGTCAGACTCATTTATAAAAGTAAAATCGTAAATATTCACGCCTCGGGGAATGCTTACATTGTCTCCTTTTTTATATCCATTATCCCATGCAACTTTAAAGACAGCGCCTTTATACCCTTCCCCACGCTCATATTCCTGAGCAATAAGTTCATTTCCTATCCGCCTTAAGAAAACATCGCCTTC
>DOHC01000087.1 GCA_003535475.1 Nitrospiraceae bacterium | reverse complement strand
TCAATCTTGCTATCATTCATCAAAAGACCTGATATGAACTATCTCCCGATTTTTAATATTTTATCGACAAGCGCGACCGCTTTGTCTTTATCCACCACTTTAAGAAGAATCTTATATAAACTCGCGGTCAACTCCCGCGCTTCTTTAGCGTTCTCCCGCCAGTGAGGGTTTTGGCTAAACGCGCCGTCGATCTGCACCGCTAACCCATCAGCATTTTCTATCTCTTCTTTTTTAAGGATCCAATACACGGTGAATTTCTGAGCGTCAAAATTTTTCTCAGCCTGTTCCTTTTTAGCCTGATTAATCTCTTCGATAACCTCATCAAGCCGAGATAAAGCTTCCTGAGTAGAGATTTGACGGTCGTCATATAACTCGACAACCACCTCAGCCCGCTCACCAATGGAAATCAAATAAGGAAGCGAATCCTCGCTATCCAACACAAACTTCTCAATACTCTTTCGTAAGTTAATAACTTTTGTGTTATCCGAATCATCGTCCTTTTTCAATGCCTGCAACGTGTCTTCTTTAATCTCATAAATCTTATATGGCTTAGGTATGTCATAATTCTCAACCGCTTTACGGACAAGTATCTGAGTTTTTCGCATGAGCTCCTTATCCACTACAACCCTCTTGGAGAAAGCATTACGGATAATCGTATATAAGGACGATAGCTTCAGATACTTATCCATATAATCCCTGAGGTCTTTATCAGGCGAAATGATCTCATACAGCATCTCAAGCTGCTTGTAGAACTTATAAAAGGCCTCGCGCTTGTCTTTATCCGTAAAATACTCAACTGCTTGCTCAATCACCTTGTCGTCCATCCGGCCTTGAATAAAACGCTCGTATTCTTTGGCATTATTAGTAATAAGCGAAATAAACGCTTCTTTTAACACGCTGATATTCTGAATAACGCTTCCGACCACATCCGAATCAAACGCCAATGCCTTCTCAAGCTTTTCAAATATCCCCACAAAATCGAGAACAAAACCAGACGGCTTTTTCAACCCTTCATCATCCTCATAAGGCCTGTTAACCCGGGCGATTGCCTGCAATAGCGTGTGATCCTTCATCGGCTTATCAAGGTACATGCAATAAAGAATGGGTGCGTCGTAACCGGTCAAAAGCTTATCCGTCACAATAAGAATTTTTGGAAGCGTTTCTTTCTTCGGGAAGATTTTACCCTTAAGCCGTTTTTCTTCATCTTCGTTTAAATAATGTTGCGTAAGCATGTCTGTATCGTTATGGCCTTTTGAATAAACAACGGTGGAGTATTCTGAAGGCAAATGCTTATCAAGCTCTTTCTTATATAGCGCACATGCTTCGCGATCCACACCCACAAAAAAAGCCTTATAACCCATAGGCTCGACATTTTCACGGTAATGATTGGCAACAAATTCAGCTACTTTTTGCACACGCTCATCGGACTTGAGAAAATTTCGCAAATTGACTGACCGCTCAAGCAGTTTATTAAGCTCATCAATGTCAGTCACGCCTTCCTGCTCCATAAACGCGTAAAATTCTTTCTCCAGCATCTCCTGAGGCACGCGAATCTCACTTGGCGCAAGCATATAATGCAACGGCACGGTCGTGCCGTCTTCTATGGATTCGGCAATCGTATATTTATCAAGATAGCCCTTCTCATCGTCTTTGCCAAATACCTTGAACGTTCCCCGGCCGTAAAGAATTTTGTCAACGGGCGTGCCGGTAAAGCCGAAATAGGTCGCGTTAGGAATCGCGGCCACCAAGTAATTTCCCAAATCACCGCTGGTTGTTCTGTGGGCTTCGTCAACCAAAACGAAAATATTTTCCCGCGTATTAATATTTTTCTTCATATGCTCAAACTTATGAATCATGGAAATAATAAGCCCGCGGTAATTTGAGGCAAGAAGTTTTTCTAAATCCTTCTTGGAGTCGGTAATTTCCATACCTTCGCCGTCTTTAAATCCATAGGCATCAAGATTGCGGAAAAGCTGGCTCTCAAGCTCGTTGCGGTCAACCAGCATAATAACGGTAGGTTTTTCAAAAAGCGGTTCTTTCAAAATCTTCTCAGCCGCCACAATCATGGTAAAGGTTTTTCCCGAACCTTGGGTGTGCCAAATAAGGCCGGTACGTTTTACCTTATCCCTTGCCCGTTCAATAACCTTTTCAACCGCCCGGGTCTGGTGCTGACGCAAGATAATCTTAAAAAGAACGTCATCCTTACGGAAAAAGACAATGTAATCCTTGATAAATTTTAAAATTCTATTCCGGTTAAAAAACGTTTTAACCTTCTTCTCAAAATTGCCTTTTCCTGCCCCGTTGGAATATTTTCCTACGGGGTCAATGTCTTTCCAGTTAAAAAGTCCTTTCCTATCTAAATTCCACGTCACCCCATAGTAAAAATCAAGCATATGCGTAACGTCAAAAATCTGATTGTGCGTCATAAACTCAGGTGTGTCACGGTGATACCTACGGATCTGATCGACTCCTTCGGCAATGCCTTCTTTTTTATGCGCGCCTTTTGTCTCTACGATAATCACCGGAATCCCATTAATAAGCAGGATTACATCGCCCCGGTTTGTGTGAGTGCCGTTGGTATACTGCCACTCGTCCGTAACGTGGAATCTGTTATTTGTGACATTCTCAAAATCAATCAACTTGATATTGACCTCGCGATTCTCTCGCTCATAATAAACACTCTTCTCACCTTTCAGATAACGCAAAACGTCGCTATTACCCTCAATGCTTGAGCGGACATTCTCCAAATCCTTGATAATACTATCCGCTTTGGTTTCATCCACAATGCTGGAATTAAGTTTCACAAGCTGCTCTTTAAGCAAATCGTAGAAGAAAAAGCCTGTTTCACCGCGTCGAAGTTCTACCGCCTTATCGCGGTTCACATACTCCCAGCCGATTTGTTTTTCAGAAACGTATTTGATTAACGGATTTTGTACAGCGCTTTGTTCAGACATTTATTTCTCCGAAATCAATATCTTTAACCCGGACTTTACCGGTCATGAGTTGGTTGAGCATGGTTTTGAAAAGGGATTGAAGGGTTTGTTTACGATACTTTGCCTTTTCTATTTTTTCATCGATTGCGGATAGGATTTCAGCGATCTTATCTTGTTCTTGTTTATTCTTAATCATAGGAATCACTGCCCTCTGAAACTTTCCCTTACTTAATATAGGAACAGGACTAGGTGTTGATAAAGAACGTATGTAATCACTCTTAAAATCTAAAAGATAATAAATAAAATGGGGATTAAATTCCTTCCTACAAATAATTGTATTAATTTGTTGATTAGTGGTGCTTTTATCTTTAAATGTTAAACCAACTTTTCCAGTAGTGGACCCAATACATACTACCAAAACAGCATCTTTGGGTAGAATCCTTGAAACCCTTAATCCCTCTGAGCTAATCTCTTTTTCAGTTTTATAAACATACTTTGTATCGCCTAGATCTACGGGGGAAATAAACTGAAAACCACCGCCTTTATAATATTCTTTATTTTTTGTTGGGGGCGTTGTTCCAGTTATGATTTCCCCTAGAGTATCAACTTCAACTATTTCCCAGCTCTTCGGTATCAAGCCAATCTCCGTCTCCTTCAACTCCTCGCCCCACAAGCCATAGGTGAAAAGCCAGTGCATCAGCGACCGCTTAAGCTCTTTGGTTTTGGTGATGATTTGTTCCTGCTGTTCAATGGCTTGCTGGAGCTTGGAGAGAATAAATGCAATTCGCACTTGCTCTGTACGTGACGGTAAAGGAATTTTAATTTTAAAAAACGATGTTGGATCAACTCTTTGCCTGCTCGGCGTTGATCCAGTAACCAAAGTTTTGGCCTTGGGCATTACAAATTTTGACCACTCAACATAATACAAATAACGTGGAAATATCTTTTCTTGATCAGGATAAATAGGGATAAATTCTGTGGATGCAATTTTCTTATAACCAGTTTCTGATTGAACATGCCATACTTTTTCAACTCGTGGGTTCAGTTTTCCAAATAACACCGAATCGTTTTGTACGATTATCTTTTGACTTAGAATGTTTTTCCCTTTCTCTATTACCGGTTTTCCCCCTTCTTGATATGCCGGTATACTGTAATACTCAAAATCATCTCCCGGATATGCCCTAGGGTCGATGTTCTCTTTTCCACCAAGATCAATAGCTTTCAAGGAAACAATACCCCAATCATCGGGGATATTCTCAACATTTAAATCAAAAACTGTTGATTTATTTTTTTCCATCACCTTAAAAACCCTTTGTATCCAATCTTCTTCAAGATTAAGTTAAGCTCTTTGTCCATCTTGGCGCGATCCTGCTCAAGTTCGGAAAGCTCGATAAGAACTTCATTCACATCCCGGTATTCTTCATCTTGCCCATTTCCGACATAGCGCGAAGGACTTAAGTTATAATCGCTTGCAATCGCTTCGTCTTTCGTGACGATCTTGACGAATTTCTCAATATCCTTCCAGCCGTGAAATGCCTTGGCTATCTTTTTAATTTTGTCATCAGGTATAAAATTCTTTGGCCTGCCTTTTTCAAATTCAAGCGAGGCGTTTATAAGCATGATCTTGTTTTTCTTTTCCTTAGGCTTGTTCTTATTCAGGAAAAGCACAATCCCCGGTGAGGATGTATTGTAAAAAAGATTTCCCGGTAAAAGTAAAACAGATTCGATCCAGTCATTATCCACGAATTTCTTGCGGATATCTTTTTCGCGGTTTGAGCCCTGATTGCCTGAGCCGCGGGCAACTGCGCCTGTATCAAGGACCACAGCCGCGCGGCCATTATTGCTGAGAGACATGAACATATGCTGAACCCAGCCCCAGTCGGCGGAACCGGCCGGAGGATAACCGCATTCAAAACGGTTAAATGTATCCCCTTCATAAAACTGCGTGTCATAACCGTCCTGATTCCACATAGGATTGGCAATCACAAGGTCAAATTTTTTAAGCGCGCTTCCATCAAGAAACTTAGGGCTTGTTAGCGTATCTCCGATGGCAACATCACCCTCCATGTCATGAATAAACATATTCATCTTGGCCATAGCGTAGGTAACATGATTCTGTTCCTGCCCGTAAAGATGAAGCGGTTTTGAAATTTTCTTTTCTTTTTCTTTTAAAGCAAGCTGGCATTTAACAAGAAGACCGCCAGAACCGCATGCCGGGTCATACACCTCCTGCCCCTGCTTAGGGTCAAGGCAATACGCCATCACCCAGCCCACTTCTTTGGGAGTATAAAACTCGCCCGCGCTCTGGCCTTGGCCTTCAGCGAATTTTCGCAAAAGATATTCATACGCCCTGCCGAGTATGTCCGGCTCGGTGTCGTTTAACCCGATACGGTGACGGCTGATAACTTCAATAAGCTGGCTCAATTTTCCATCATCAATAATACGCTGTCCGCTTACCTTGGCGTTGAAATCAACGATATCAATTACACCCTGCAATTTTGGATTTTCTTTGGCAATCGCGCGGATGGCGTCGGTTATCTCCTGCCCGATATTTTTTGTTTTCTTACGTATCTCAGGCCATGTTGAAGAACGTGGAATAAAAAAGCGGACAAGCTTATGATCCTTTTGTGCTAAATCATGAGCGATCTTTTCATCTCCGAACTCATCGCTTAAACATGTAAGCTCATCTTCAAAGACGTCGGAGATGCGCTTTACAAAAATAAGCGGCAAAATGTAGTCCTTAAACTTCGGCGCGTCCACCGCCCCGCGAATACTGCACGCCGCATTCCACAACCATGACTCAAGTGTTTTTATATCGAGCATATAATCCCCTATTTTCTTTTGAACGACTTAATATAAGCCTTCAAATCAATCGCTGGGACAGTTCCCAGTTGTTGAAGTTCAGAAAGTAAATTGAGAAAAAAGAATATCAATGATTCCTCTTTTTTCGCGCTTCTTTCAAAAGAATATTTGTTTCCCCTGCATTTCTTAAACCAGAAAGATCCATCTTGAAGAGAGCAACCGAAATGTAAAAAATCGTCCTTCTTTGCTTTATCCAGATTATTTTTTAAGCTATCTGATAAATAACCATCTATCGTTAAAATGCCGGCAAGGATAAAAAACGGCTTTTTCGGTTTCTCTATCCTGCCTCCAGCATGAACTATCGTTGCAGTTGTTCGTCTTAATATACGTGCAGAATTTGCTTTCTTAGACGCGTATTCAATATTTTTCTTATTCAAAGTCGGTTTGACCTCAACTACTGCATAAACACTTTCGGCTGGAATATATGTTGAGCCATCCTGTTTTAAGATGAATGGCGAATAGTGCCGATCATAAATGACAATATCAATTTGATCGCTCACATTTCCTTCGTAATCAATAATAAAAGCACGATCTGCACGGTAGCGGCTTGGAAGATAGGATGCCAACATATTAATCCACTCGGCTTCAGACGCATCTCCTTTTGCTACCGGATGAGTTAAGATTTTCTTGTTAAGCGAAAGCTTTGACTTCATCTGCTTTTGTAGACCAAGAAAAATATCTCGAATATTAATTTTATTCGGTCTTTTTACCATACGATACTGCCCCACGATTGTTGCCGTCTGCTTTGTCCAGCCTGCGAAGCGATAGCCCTTTTCTCAACATATGTTAGATCGTCAGAAATAATATTGGTCGTATTGGCTGGGTCAACGAAACGTGCCGAGGAAAACCCATTAGATAGATAATCAAGTACGGCTAAGAAATGAACCGCAAGTCCAGACCGTTTATATTTCAATGCTTCTATTACCGCAAGTTCAAGATAAAAGGAGGGAAAATCCAAATTATGATTTTTACGCCAAATTTTTGTAACGATGATCTCGTTAACGCGTCCTGAATTACGAACAAGCTCAACGTGATCGTTTACGTTTGTTTTTGTCCTCTCACGGTTGGCCTTATTGACATATAGCCAATGATCCTCAGTATTCCCCCCAAGATGAACAGCCGGAACTAAATCCATGTCAATCCCATTATGATTGACATGAATTGAAACATTCTGCTTGCGTGCACCAGAATATCCACTGTTACGCATTTTGTTAAAAAGCATATCGAATAATTGTTTCAGCGTCTCTTGGGTTCCGTCTTTCAGAGAAATAAACAAATCGACATCTGTCGTGCCTCGAATCGCGGTTCCTTTTGCATTAGAACCAGAAAAACGAACTTCTCGTAGTTGTGCTCTAGCCCATTGTTGAATGATTGGATAGATTGCATTTCCTGCGCTATAGGCTGGGCTGCCTTGCCCCGTCGATGCCCGGTATTTCGAAATTAACGATTGTAAATATTCGTCTGCGGTCACAATTATTCCTTCACATTAAATCTGCTCTTTATAAACTCATCCAAATCCTCAGGCTTCACACGCCATTGCCCTATCTTTGCCCAGAGGGACACATCCCATTTTTCTCATCTTGCATTTCATAGAAGCCCCGGTGTTCAGTTTTCCAACATGCATTCATCTGCCCAGTTTTTTCTCAAACTCCAAAAGCAGCTCAAGCCCCGGCTGATTCTCCTTGCCTATCCATCTGAGTTCGAGTTTCTGGGGGTTAGTCATTCACAATCTCCCAATGTCCGCCTTTATCGGGAGCAATGCGATTTTCTTTGCCGAGTTTGAAAAATACGGAGGGAAGTGCTGCCTCTACATCTCGCAGAGTCGAGTCTGCATCATTATTCTTCTTCAGGGTCTTTTTCGCCAAAACCACCTCCTCAGAAACTTTTGAAATATTAATAACTTTCATGTAAAAAAGCAAATATTTCATCTGCCTTCATAGGATTAAAAATACTCTTTTGATATTATTTTGTGAGATTATAGAAGGCCTCTGATTTCAGCGGCTTTGAGAGTGTGTATCTTATGTGGTCGTTTATCATGCCGGAAAGCTCGGCAAAGAGATTTCCTGAGGGTTTTATCCTCCCTGCCAGTGAATTGTCCCACCTTCTCAGGCTCTCATAAAGCCTTATAGAACCCTGCGAGAGTTTCACATGCGAATCCATGCCTGTGGCGCAATTCTCGCAGAGAATGGCTCCATGCGAGACATAGAAGCTGAATCCTGATTTCCCGCACCTTGCACAGCCGTCAAGCCTCGGAGCATAACCTGCAAGGTCAAGGAACTTTACCTTATACAGGATTGCAGTAAGCAGAGCACCGCAGTCCTTTTCCATTGTCTTCAGTATATCCAGAAGAAGCGTGAATATTTTTTTATTTGCCTCATGCTCCGGAAGCATATTAACAGTAAGCTCTATTATTTCTGAGGCTTTCAAAAAACAATCCAGCCTCTCTCTGATGGATTTAAACGGCAGGATTATATCTGACTGCGTCAGGCGGGGGAGATTCGCATCTTCCTTTCCCCAGAATGATATCTTTGAGTATGTAAGCGGCTCAAGGCTGCTTCCGAACCTGCTCTTTATCTTTCGCGGGCTTTTGGCAAACGCCTTTATAAGGCCGAAATCATAAGTTAAAAATGTTACTATGAGGTCTGCTTCTCCGAAAGGGATGGTTTTTAGGACAATGCCTTCAGTCCGCTTCAACATACAAGTTAAAAGTTGAAAGTTGAAAGTTGAAAGTTAAAATCCGAAACTCTTAACTTATAACTTATAACTCTTAACTTTTCTCTCACATCACATTCCCAAAATCCTCAGGCTTCAGATTTTTAAGCCATTCATCAAGCTCATCCTTGGTTCTTTTTTCAAGGATGCTTTCTTCAACAAAGATAGGCGCGTTAACTCTCAGGGCAACTGCGATTGCATCGCTGGGCCTTGAATCTATTGATGTCTCGTCCTTGCCGTCATTGAGATAGATGAGGGCGTAATAAGTATTGTCAAGTATTTCGGTAACCGCAACCCTTGTTATTTTCATCTTAAGATTATGCGCCATATTCTTTATCAGGTCGTGGGTCAAAGGCCTTGGCGTTACAACCTTTCCGAGCGCAAGCGCAATGGAATCTGCCTCCGGTTTTCCAATCCATATAGGCAGGGTGGCGGTCCCTTCAGCATCCTTCAGAAGCAGGATATACATACTGCTTCGCGGGTCAAACAACAAACCTTCAACTGTCATACGGACAAGCATTATTTTTAAACCTTATAGAATAAAAGTTGTTTTAAGATAACATTATCACGCGGGATTGTTCAACAGAAAACAATACTTTTATATTATGTAGAGGCAGGATATAGTGTTTATTTCAATCCGCTTACAGCCTCTCTTATTCTCTTTACGCCTTTTTCAAGATTTTCCATAGAAGTCGCATAAGAAAGCCTTATGTGATTGTCATCGCCGAATGCATCGCCCGGCACAAGCGCAACATTCGCCTTTTCAAGAAGATGGAGCGCAAGGCCGGATGACGAAGATATTTTTTTCCCGTCAGCCTGCTTGCCGTACAATTTTGATGTGTTAGGGAATGCGTAAAAAGCGCCTGTAGGAGTAATGCAGCTTATGCCCTGGATTGCATTAAGTTCGTACACGAGATATTTCCTTCGTTTGTCAAATTCAGCAAGCATTGTCTTTATAAAATCCTGCGGACCTGTTAATGCCTCAACTGCCGCCTTCTGCGCAATTGATGTGGGATTTGACGTTGACTGGCTCTGTATGTTTGTCATTGCCTTGATTATATCTTTATGCCCTGCCGTGTAACCAATCCTCCATCCTGTCATCGCATACGCCTTTGAAAGCCCGTTCACGATAAGGGTTCTGTTTTTTATCTCGTTTCCGAGCGATGCGATGCTTGTATGCGCAAATCCGTCATAGGTAAGCTTCTCATATATCTCATCAGAAATCACATATAGGTTATGTTCCAGTGCAATGGATGCTATATCTTCAAGCGTCTTTCTGTCATATGTAAGCCCCGTAGGATTTGAAGGAGAATTAAGTATTATTGCCTTTGTCTTTTTTGTTATATGCGGCTTAAGGGCATCTGCTTTGAGCGTGAATTTATCTTTCTCGTATGTCTTTACAAAAACAGGCGTGGCATCATTTAAAATCACCTGGTCCGGATAGGAAACCCAGTAAGGAGCCGGTATTATAACCTCATCTCCCTTTCCGTAAAGCGCCTGTGCAATATTGTAGAGGCTGTGCTTTGCGCCGCATGATACGATTACCTCTTCGCGTGAGTATTCAAGGCCGTTGTCTTTCCTGAATTTTTCTATGATTGCGTCTTTAAGCGGGTCAATCCCTCCGACAGGTGTGTATTTTGTAAAACCATCCCTTATCGCCTTTATGGCAGCCTCTTTTATATTTTCAGGAGTGTCAAAATCAGGCTCGCCAACCCCGAAATTCACGACATCAACTCCCGCTGCCTTCATTGCCTTTGCCTTTGCATCAATTGCAAGGGTCGGTGATGGTTTTATATTTTTTGCCCTTTCAGAAAGCATACAAAAATCCTCCATTCAGTTCTGCCTGATAATTCCCTGTAGTCTTGCTATAGGGTGTCTTTCTTGTCATTGCGAGCAAAGCGTGGCAATCTTCCCTTTGAGATTGCTTCGGGACTTCGTCCCTTGCAATGACAGCATGAAGCTGGCTTTAATCAGTAATATTGTAATATTTTTTAAGGGCTTCTTTTGCTCCTGTTTTTCCAAGGGAAACCGCCTTTTTCCACGCCTCTTTGGCTTCATTGTCCTTATACTGGTAATACAATGCATAGCCGAGGCTTTCCCATGCAGCGCCGTATGCAGGATCAATTTCTATTGATTTACGGTAATAACCTTCAGCCTTTACATAATCTTTCTGGAATTCATATGCCAGCCCGAGATTATTATAATAAGCAGGGTCCTTGCCATAAAGCTGAATTGCCTTTTCAAAAGCATTTATTGCCTTAGAATACTCCTTCTTATCATAGTAAAGGTTTCCCATATAGAAATAGGCAAGGTCATGGTCAGACTTTAATGTAATAACTTTCTGATAATAACCTATAGCCTTATCTATATCGTATTTACCAAACTCTTTATTACTGTAAAGAAACCCCATATTGTAATAAACCAGATGGTTATCAGGATTAACCTCGCTTGCTTTGTTATACCAGTACTCTGCATCTGAAAAATTCTTGTCTTTAGTCTCAAGGATAATGCCAAGATTAATCATTGCATTTACATAGTTGGGGTTAATCTCTATGGTCTTTCTGTAATAATCCTTGCTTTCTGCATACTGCTTCATATCTTCATAGAGTATTCCCATATTGTAGTAAGCCATGTGATATTTCGGGTCGCTCTGAATGGCTTTCTTATACCACACTTCTGCCTCTTTGTACTTTTTAGCTTTCCACATGACAAGCCCTATGCCATTGAGGGCAATGGTGTAGTTCGGGTCAATGTCAAGAGACTTTTTATACCACTTCTCTGCGTTTTGCTGGTCGTTCAGCCTTGAGTATGCCAGCCCGATGTTATTAAAAGCGTCTTTTGCCCGGGGATTCAGAGCCACAACCCTGCTGTAATAATCAATGGCTTTTTTATATTCTCCTTTTTCGTTATAAACATAGCCAAGCTCAAACAAAGCATTTTCGTGGTTCGGGTCAATGCTCACAGCTTTCTGATAATATTCTATAGCCCTGTCAGTGTCTTTCTTGTTCCACTTGTAATCGTAGCCTTTTGAGTAATACTCAGAAGCAGTGCCAGGCGGCAGACTCGCCATTGTCGCTTTCTCTTTCTTAACGTCTTCTGACTCTGCGCCGGTAGCAACTATCTTAAGGGCCTTTTGCAGGGACTCTGCAAGTGAAAAGGCTACAGCATCCTGCAGCATAAAAATCTTCTGAAAGAAATCTGTCTCAACAGCAGTGCTTACTACCTTTCCAGTCTGCACCTCCACAAAGCGGGCTGAGATACGAACCTGGTCTCCTGCAACCTGAAATTCTCCGATGACAACTATATCAACACCGAGTATTTTACCTGCTTTAACAGCTGTTTTCTCATCCACTACCCCTGCTTTTTGCAATCCCATTTCTTTGAATGCTGCATCCAGTTGGGACCGCTCAACAACCGCGATTCCTCTCATACCTCCTAATTTTGCCGTGACAGTGGCGGCTATTCCTTCAGACAGATAGTTGAAGTCTTGTTTCTGCATCAGGTTTTTAAAAGGCAATACAGCGATCCTTTTTTCCTGAGCGCTTGCTTCTGTAAAAGAAAATAAAAGAACCAAGAGAATTACAATTTTTTTCATATCTTCCTCCCGACTTGCTGGCGTAATTTTAATATATATAATTTTTATTAGTTTGTAAATTAATATAAACCTAACTACTCAAACCACCGGAGTATCTTTTCTGTCTCCGCTCTCGTAGTCCTGTAAGTGTTAATCGGATTCTCCATATCAGGATAGCCGATTGAGATGCCGAGGACAAGCCTCTTTGAGTCAGGGATGCCGAGAAATTGTTTTATCTCGGACGAATAGTCAATAAGAAACCCCTGCGGCACTGTGCCAATGCCGTGTGCGTGCGCCGCAAGCATGAGGCTCTGGGCAAAAAGTCCGGCATCAAATATAGACCATTCATTAAGAGATGAATCATGGAAAAGGAAGATGCCATGGGGCGCGCCATAAAAACGGAAATTCGCCGCCTTGGATTTTTTCTTTATCTCCGGGCTGTTCAAATCTATGCCCAACAAAGCGCCCCTTTTTTTCATGGTCTCGTTGATTCTCTCTTCTGTCTCCGGCGGCCATGATATTGCCTCGGGAATGTCAGGCTCAGGCGCTTTCCCTTCTTCAAGAAGTTTGATGAGAAGGCCTGATAATTCTTCCTTCTTTTTTCCTGATACAATCACAACCTCCCATGGCTGGCTGTTTTTATAGGAAGGACTCCACTGCGCAGTATTAATTATCTCGGTCAGTATATTCTTTGGCACAGGGTCATGCCTGAACTTCCTGATACTCTTTCTTGTTTTGATGCATTCAACAGCTTCCATAATTTCTCCTTTTTAAAAAACTTACCCTGATGCTTTTATTTTTAATAATGCCTCTTTTGCAGCAATGGTCTCGGCTTCTTTTTTACTCTTGCCGCTGCCCCTGCCAAATTTATCTCCCTTAATATAGACTTCAACCGTGAAAATTTTTTTATGCTCTTCGCCTTCCTGCTTCACCGTCACGTAGCGGGGCAGAATCCCGAACCTTACCTGACTTTCTTCCTGAAGGTCTGTCTTAAAATCAAAAAACTGCTCCGATGATACTGCTGCTTCAATCTTACCCTGCAAAAGCTTTAATATCACATCCCTCGCACGCTCATAGCCTCCATCAATATAGATCGCGCCAAATACAGCTTCCATGGCGTCTGCAAGTATAGATTTCTTCCCTCTGCCTCCGGTTTCCTTCTCTCCCTTCCCCAGCCTGAGGTATGCTCCAAGCGATATGCTCTCTGCAGAGTCGGAGAGAACTGCCTCTTTTACAAGATATGATTTTATTTTTGACATTATTGCTTCGGAATAATACTTTTCGAGCTTAAACAGATATTCCACAACCACAAGCCCCAGAACCGAGTCTCCCAAGAATTCAAACCTCTCATTATATGAGGAAGCCTTGTCAGGATTTTCGTGATGAAATGACCTATGGGTAACAGCCTCTAAAAGAAGCCCCTTGTCCTTAAAATAATACTTGAGACTATTTTCCAGCTCTTCAATCTCTTGCTTTGACATTATCAAATATAATACACTTGTAAACATCAATGTCAATATGACTGGCGCTCAAATTTTTGAAAATATAAGAATTATATGCGGGCGAATTTCTCATGCGGCTATTAGAGCCGGAAGAAAACCTGAAGATATAAAACTTATTGCCGTAACAAAAACAATAAGCATACAACAGCTAAAAGAAGCGATAGATGCAGGGTTAAGGATATTTGGAGAAAGCAAAGTGCAGGAAGCAAGAGAAAAAGTTGAAAGTTTAAAGTTGAAAGTTGAAAGTTCAAACCTTGAGTGGCACTTGATAGGCCACCTTCAGAAGAATAAGGCAAAGACAGCAGTTGAGCTATTCGAAATGATTCACTCCATCGATTCGCTTGAACTCGCAGAGATTGCGGATAAACATGCCGAAAAAGCAGGAAAAATACAGAAAATATTGCTTCAAGTAAAACTTTCAGATGAGACAGGCAAGTATGGGATATTAAAGGATAATTTATTTGGATTAATCAGGAAAATTAGCGGACTGAAAAATCTGAGCATTAAGGGGCTCATGACAATCCCGCCTTTCTTTGAAAACCCTGAAAATGCAAGGCCATATTTTAACGAGTTGAGAGTGCTGAGGGATAAGGCAGAGACAATGGAATTTAATCTCCCGGAGCTGTCCATGGGTATGACAAATGATTTTGAGGTTGCAATAGAGGAAGGGGCAACAATGGTAAGGATAGGGACAGCGATTTTTGGGGAAAGAAAAAACTGCCCCAAGGAGGCATAATGACAGGGTTTGTCGGCGGCGGCAACATGGCAGAAGCGATAATTAAAGGAATAGTTAAAAGTTCAAAGTTAGGAGTTAAAAGTGAAATATTTGTTTCTGAACCGAGAGATGACAGAAGGGAATATCTGGAGCAGACCTATGGCGTAAAAACAACCAATTCCAATAAAGAAGTTGCCTCCTCATGCAATATAATAATCCTTGCAATAAAGCCTCAAATTATGGAGCAGGTTCTTGAGGAGATAAAAAGCGCTGTAACAGATGACAAAACAGTTGTCTCCATTGCAGCAGGCATAACGCTTTCATATCTTCAATCAAAGCTGAATACAAAAAAATTAATAAGGGTGATGCCGAACACCCCTGCCCTTGTTCATGAGGGTATGTCAGTCATGTCTCTGTGCGAATGCTTTTCTGATAAAGACATCAATCCTGTAAGGGAAATATTCATGTCAATAGGGAAAGTGCTCACACTGCCTGAAAAATATATGAACGCGGTAACATCNNTCGCTCTCAGGAAGCGGGCCTGCATTCATAGCTTTTTTCATTGAGGCAATGATTGAAGGCGGAGTAAAATCAGGGTTAAGCAAAGAGAATGCCTCTGAACTTGCAATACAGACTCTGCTCGGCACGACAAGGCTTCTTGAAACAGGGATGCCGCCTGAAAAACTCCGGGAAATGGTGACATCTCCCGGAGGCACAACAGCGGCAGGGTTAAAGGTATTTGAAGAAAAAGGATTGAAGGATATTGTTTTAAGCGCTACAGGTGCAGCAGCAAAAAGAGCAGAGGAACTTGGGAGGAAGGAATAATGTTTATTGTTGGTGATTTAATTATTGCAGTTGCAAAGATACTTGACATTGTCCTTGAGGTTTATAAATGGGTTGTAATAATTGCAGCGTTGATAAGCTGGGTGAATCCTGACCCCTATAATCCAATTGTAAGGTTTCTTTATGCAGTTACAGAACCTGCGTTCAGGCCCATAAGAAGGCTTCTCGGCTACCGGCTTGGCCCCATAGATATTTCACCTTTGGTAGTAATTCTTGTTATTATATTTACGCAGTTATTTCTGATAAAGTCTTTAATAAAACTTGGCTATAAATTAGGAGGTGGCTGATATGAGAATAACACCGCTTGATATCCAGCAAAAGCAGTTCCCTATGAAGTTCAGGGGTTTTGACGTTGAAGAGGTTTATGCATTCCTTGAAGTCGTCAGGGAGGAGATGGAGGATATACTCAGGGAAAACGCCTCTCTTAAGGAGGCTGTACAGCGGGCCGAGAGCCAGATCAAAGAGTTTAAGGACATGGAGTCCACACTTAGAGAAACACTAATAACAGCCCAGAACATGGTTGAAGACTACAAAACAAACGCAAGAAAAGAGGCGGAACTGCTGGTAAGAGAGGCAGAAATACGCACAGAGACTATGTTAAAGGAGGCTCAGGAAAAAGTTATTAAGATACATGAAGATATCGTTGACCTGAAAGGGATAAGGCGTCATTTCAAAGAGGAATTAAAGAGACTGATAGAGGGCCATCTGAAGATGATTGAATTTGACAAGGAAAGAGAAGGAGAAACATCATAGGAAGGCATAAGTAACGCGATGAGGAAAAGAAAGTGAAATACACTGCCCTGAAGGGCATCCATGACATACTCCCGCCTGACATATATATCTGGCAGAAGGCTGAATCAACAGCAAAGGAAATATTTTCAGTATACGGATTTCAGGAGATCCGTGTCCCGATAATAGAGTCAACAGATATATTTGTAAGAAGCATCGGTGAGACAACAGACATTGTTGAAAAAGAGATGTATACATTCCCTGACAGGGCTGACAGGAGCATCACACTGAGGCCTGAAGGCACAGCGCCTGTTGTGCGGAGTTATATAGAAAATCATCTCTACAACCTGCCGTCTCCTCAGAAGTTCTTTTATTCAGGCCCGATGTTCAGATATGAAAGGCCGCAGAAAGGGAGATTCAGGCAGTTCTATCAGATTGGCGTTGAGGCATTCGGAGCA
>DOHC01000042.1 GCA_003535475.1 Nitrospiraceae bacterium | reverse complement strand
TTCAACATTCAACATTCAACATTCAACTTTCCCTGTGAGAGAAGCAACAATAAAAGATATTCCAATGCTTAAATCAATGGTCAAAGGTCTTTTCAAAGACAGCCGTTTTTATAATGACCCTTTTTTTACAAAAAAAGAAGCAGATAAGGTCTATCAGGCTTGGATAGAAAACTCTCTGCGAGAAAAGACAGCAAAAACTTTTCTGATAGAAGACTGTGGTTTTATCACCTGTAAAATTCTTTCTAAAAATAGAGGGGACATACCTCATATAGGCGTAGTTCCCAAAGCACAAGGCAAAGGGATAGGAACCAGTCTTATGCACAGGGCTTTAAAATGGTTTAAAGAAAATGGGGTGAATACGGCCACAGTCAGAACACAGGCTAATAATAGCATGGCAATGAACTTTTATAATAAGATGGGTTTTAATGTTAAATATGCGGACGTTACAATGGGCTTGATCTTAAATAAGGAGTTAAAGAAAAAGGCATGAAAGATATAAAGGTAGGTATTATCGGCTGCGGCTACTGGGGACCGAATCTCATCAGGAATTTCAATGATAGTTATCACTTTGACCTTGAATATGCATGTGACTTAAATAAGGACAGAACTGAGCGTATAAAGCTTTGTTATCCTTATGTTACCGTGACAACCGATTACAGGGAGCTGCTGAAAGACAGGGAACTCAATGCTGTAGCTGTTGCAACCCCTGTGTTTACCCATTACAAACTTGTCAGGGAAGCCCTCGAAGCAGGCAAGCATGTTCTTGTTGAAAAACCCCTTGCCTCAACAGTAAGGGAGGCAGAAAATCTTGTTAATCTTGCATTAAAAAAAGGCTTGATATTACTTGTTGACCATACCTTCATATACACAAGCGCAGTAAGGAGGATCAAGGAATTTATATCAGCAGGCGAGCTTGGGGAAATATATTATTTTGATTCTGTGAGGGTTAATTTAGGCCTTTTTCAGCATGACGTAAATGTTATCTGGGACCTTGCCCCTCATGACCTTTCGATTATGGATTTTATTGTTGGAGAGAAACCCGTGAGCGTTGTTGCAACTGGCGCAAGCCATACACCGGGGGGGCTGGAGGATGTGGCATACGTTACCGTTAAATTCAAGGATAATCTCATAGCACACTTCCATGTCAACTGGATGTCGCCTGTTAAGATAAGGAAGGTCATAATCGGCGGAAGCAAAAAGATGGTTGTATTTGATGATCTTGATCCTGCTGATAAGATAAAGATTTATGATAAGGGAATTATGCTTTCAAAGGCTAATGAGAAATCCGTTTATCAGAGTATGGTGCAATACAGGATAGGAGATATGTATGCGCCTGCAATTACAAACATAGAGGCATTAAAGGTGGAAATAGAGCATTTCGCTGATTGCATAAGGAACAAGAAGAAACCTATAACTGACGGAGAGGCAGGGCTAAGAGTAGTTAGAATTCTTGAGGCTGCAAGTAAGTCACTGAAAAAAGGCGGCGTTAAAGTAAACATATGAACAATGTCATCTATCCAAACGTTATTGTCGGTGAAGGGACATTGATAGAGCCGCCGTCCATTATCGGCAAGCCTCCCCGCGGAGCGAAGCACGGAGATTTAGAATTAAAAATCGGCAGTAACGGGCAGATAAGGCCGTTTACCACTATTTACGCAGGCAGCGAAATCGGAGATTATTTTCAGACAGGTCAGGGAGTATCCATCAGGGAAGATAATCTCATCGGCAATAATGTAAGCATCGGAACAAATTCTGTCCTTGAATTTGGAAACAGAATAGGCGATTACAGCAGGATTCACAGTAGTTGTTTTCTGGAGATGGTTACTATCGGCAAATATGTGTTTGTCGGCCCTAATGTTGTCTTTACGGATGATCCTCATCCCATGGGGTGTCCGCATTACAAAGAATGTAAGGGTGGCGCTGTAGTTGAAGATTATGTCAGGATCGGAGCTAACTCCACAATACTCCCGGGTATCAAAATCGGCAGGAACAGTCTTATAGGCGCCGCTTCTGTTGTAACAAAGGATGTTCCCCCTGACAGCGTTGTTGCAGGAAACCCCGCAAAAGTTATTAAAAGAATTGATCAGTTGACATGCCCCAAAGGTTTTCATGAGAAGCCGTATATGTGGCCGCCGTATCAGGAAAAGGAAGGCAGATGAAAGAAATACCTTTTGTTGATCTCAAGGCAGGGTTTAAACCAATAAAAGATGAAGTGATGAAGGCTATCGGCGATGTTTTAGATAGAATGAACCTGTATATAGGCCCGAATTGTCAGGCATTCGAAAAGGAATTTGCTTCCTTTTGCGGCGCAAAATATGCAATAGGCGTTGGTTCAGGGACTGAAGCTGTTCAATTTGCCCTTTTGGCCTGCGGAATAAAAGAAGGAGATGAGGTCATTACAACGCCGCATACCTTTTTTGCAACTATTGAGGCAATTGCCTGTATCGGCGCAATGCCTGTTTTTATTGACATTGAACGGACAACATATAATATATATCCGGGAGAGATCGAAAAAAAGATAACAAAAAAGACAAAGGCAATAATCCCTGTCCATATGTACGGGCAGACAGCGGAAATAGACCCAATAGTAGAAATCTCAAAACAATACGGGATTCCCATAATAGAAGACGCATGTCAGGCTCATGGCGCGCTTTATAAAGGCATTAAAGCAGGGACACTGGGAGATACCGGCTGTTTCAGTTTTTATTTTACAAAAAATCTTGGGACATACGGCGAAGGCGGCATTGTCATAACTAATAATGAAAAAACAGCAGAGTTCATACGTTTATACAGGAATCACGGACATAAATCAAAATACGAACATGCTGTTATAGGTTATAACGGCAGGCTGGATGAGATACAGGCTGCAATTTTGAGAATAAGGCTGAAATATCTCGATGAATACAACAGTAAAAGAAGAGAAAGGGCAGAGATATATAATTCACTTTTGAAAGATACCCCTCTTGAGCTTCCTGTTGAGGCAAAAGGCCGGATGCATGTTTATCATTTGTATATAGTCCGAAGTCAAAGAAGAGATGAACTGCAGGAATATCTTTCAAAAAATGGCATAGGAACGGGCATTCATTATAAAAATCCTGCTCATCTTCAGGAAGCAGTTGCTGTTTTTGGATATAAAAAAGGTGATTTTCCGGAAACAGAAAAGGCTTGCAGCGAGATATTGTCATTACCTATGTATCCTGAACTTAAAGAAGAAGATCAGGTCTATATCTCGGAAAAGATTAAGGATTTTTTCAGAAGTTAGAATATGAAGATTAAGGGCATGAAAATACTTGTTACAGGAGGGGCAGGTTTCATCGGCAGTAATCTTGTGGATGAGCTTGTCATAGACAATCATGTTGTAATCCTTGACAATTTTTCATCAGGTAAAAAGAAGAATATAGCTCATCATGCCGTAAAAGATAACGTTGAAATTATAAAAGGCGATATAAGAGATAAAAACCTTTTGTTTAGCATTACAAAAGGAGTAGATGTTATTTATCATCTTGCTGTTCAATGCCTCAGGGTTTCAATTAATGATCCTGAAATTAACCATGAGGTCAATGCCACGGGAACTCTGAATCTCTGCATGGCTGCGCTTAAGAATTCTGTAAAAAGATTTGTATATGTATCATCATCAGAGGTATACGGCACGGCGGTCACTGTTCCAATGGATGAGACGCACCCTTGCGAACCCACTACTATATACGGTGCAAGCAAACTTGGAGGGGAGAAGTATGCCCTTGCATACCACAGGACATACGGCATGCAATCAATGGTTGTCATCCCATTCAATACCTATGGGCCGAGGGAACACTTTGAAGGTGCATATGGAGAGGTGATACCTAAGTTTGTTCTTAGGGCGCTTAATGATCAGCCCCCTGTTATTCTTGGGGACGGGTTGCAGACAAGGGATTTTACCTATGTTGCTGATGCGGTAAAAGGTATTATCAAGGCGTCCGGATGTGACGAGATGACAGGACAGACTGTTAATATTGCTCGCGGCGAAGAGGTCAGCATAAAAGAGCTTGCTGAAAAGATTTACAAAAAGCTTGGTAAGCCTCACATAAAACAGGTTTTTGAAAAAGAAAGGCCGGGGGATGTTAAGAGGCATTTTGCAGGAGTTAAGAAGGCAGAAAGGCTTTTTGGATTCAGGGCAGAAATAGGGATTGATAAAGGGCTTGATATGTTTATAAGCTGGTTCACATCTCAGGGATATAATATGGCAAATTTGATGAAAGAGGATATTGTTTTTAACTGGGAGACTCCCAAATGAATATACCGATTGCAAAGCCTTATTTCGGCGCTGAAGAAGAGATGGCCGCGGTTGAAGTAATCCGTTCGGGCTGGGTTTCTCAAGGACCGAAGGTAAAGGAGTTTGAAGAGAAGTTTGCAGAATATGTAGGCGCTAAATATGCTGTTGCAACAACATCCTGCACTACGGCCATTCACGCCGCTCTTATTGCATCAGATATAGATGCCGGCGATGAGGTTATTGTGCCTTCCTTGTCTTTTATAGCAACTGCAAATTCGGTTGTTCGTGCAGGGGCAATACCGGTTTTTGCGGATATTGACCCTTATACTTGCAATGTCACGGTCAAGACGATTGAGAAGGCTATTACCAAAAAGACAAAGGCTGTTATGCCTGTCCACCAGATGGGACTTCCTGTTGACCTTGATCCGATTATGGATTTGTGTAAAAAGCGCAATCTTGTGCTTATAGAAGATGCAGCTTGTGCTATCGGGTCTGAATATAGGAGCAAAAAAATAGGAGGACACGGCAACATTGCATGTTTCAGCTTTCATCCGAGAAAGATAATTACTACAGGGGAAGGCGGGATGATAACAACCGACAATCCTGAAATTGCAGAAAGGCTTAGAAGATTGCGTCATCACGGGATGTCTGTGTCAGATGTTGAACGACATGAGTCAAGAAAAGTTGTTATAGAAAAATACTTTGAAATCGGATACAACTACAGAATGACTGATATACAGGCAGCAATCGGCATCGGGCAGCTTAAGAGATTACCGTTTATTATAGAAAGAAGAAGACAGATTGCAGAGGTTTATAACAGGGAATTAAAAAATATCAAATCTATAAGAGTCCATGAAATCCCTGACTACGCCTTCCATAATTATCAGTCTTACTGGATCGAACTGTTTGATTCAACGCCTGTATCACGTGATGAATTAATGCAGAAACTTCTCGACAAAGGTATATCTTCAAGAAGGGGAATTATGGCAATTCATATGGAGGAGTGCTATAAGAAATGCTATGTTCCTTTGCCCGGAACTGAGCGGGTTACAAAAAATACAATCCTGCTTCCTTTATATCCAGCAATGACCGCGGAAGAACAAGCATACATTGTGAGGTATATCAAAGAGGTATTGCAATGACATTTGATGAGCATGGAATCCCATCTAATAAATTTAATCCTCATGCATGGATAATAAACAATCCAGAAATCGGCGAAGGAACATGGATTGGAGCGTTTACTGTTATTGACGGCATAGGCGGTTTAAAAATCGGCAAAGGCTGTAATATAAGCTGCGGCGTCCATATAATCACTCATTCGACAGTTAAACGTTGCGTGACAGAAAGAGAATACAACGAAGTTGAAAAATCTGAGACTGTAGTAGAAAACTATGTTTTTATTGGAGAGCATTCAACTATACTAATGGGTGTTCATATAGGTCATCACAGTATTATTGCGGCAGGAACCGTGATTACGGAAGGAACTGTAATACCGCCATATTCCCTTGTAGCAGGCGTCCCATGTAGGATTATACGGAATATTGAAAGTGAAATAGAAAAATGGAAAAACGAAAAATAAATCTTATAATAAATTAATTTTATTATGGCTTTAATATCAGTAATAATCCCAACATATAACGAAGAGGAAAACCTTCCAATTCTCTATGGCAGACTGCAGGAGGTTACTAATAAATCCGAATACGATTTTGAGTTCATATTTATTGATGATGGTTCAACTGACAGGTCTTCCCCTATATTGAAAGGGCTATCAACACATGACTCGCGCATCAAAATAATAAAGTTTTCAAGAAATTTTGGAAGTCATGCAGCATGCCTTGCAGGACTGACACATTCAAAAGGGGATGCCTGTACTTTTATTTCCGCTGATCTTCAGGATCCTCCCGAACTTATTCACCGATTGATAAACGAATGGCGGAGTGGATATGAGGTTGTGATCGGCGTAAGAGAATGGGAGAAAGATTCGGGAAGATATTTTCAGAGATTGTATTATAGGCTTGTAAGAAAGTTTGCGCTTAAGAATATGCCGGAAAGCGGAACTGACGTATTTCTCATTGATAGGAAGGTAGTGAACGCTGTTATCTCAATGGGAGAAAAAAATACATCTATATTCGGTCTTATACTATGGAGCGGATTCAGTCAGAAGGTAGTTTATTACAAAAAGGGGGCAAGGTACAAAGGAGCTTCAAAATGGACATTAGGCAAGAAAATTAAGCTTTTTATAGATACCTTTGTATCATTTTCTTATTTTCCTTTGAGAGTTATGTCCTTTTTGGGAATAACAATAGCTTTTACAGGTTTTATTTATGCATTAATTGTCATTGCTGCGCGGCTGTTTTATTCTAAAACTATAGAGGGCTGGACATCTCTTATGGTTGTTCTTCTTTTAGTATCGGGAGTCCAAATGATATTGCTTGGAGTATTAGGAGAATACCTCTGGCGAAACTTTGATGAATCAAGGAGAAGGCCTCCTTTTATTGTTAAAGATTTTATTGGCATGGAAGAAAAGAAGGAGAAGTGATATTGGAGGCAAATATCTTATTAATCAATCCTAAAATAAGCGACTATTCTCAAAACAAGAGGATTAACGCCCTTATAAATATTTCGTTCCCCACAAGCATTGGTGTCCTTGCCGGCTATTTAATGGCATCAGGTATTGAACATGTGAATATCATTGATGAACAGGTAACCCCTCTTAACGATAATCTATTATTTGAAACAATATATGCTCTACGCAAACCTCGGGTTATCGGCCTGAGTGTTTTGACCTTAAACAGCGGCAGGGCTTATGAATTAGCAGAGAAGGTTAAGATGCTTGACCCCGAATCAAAAATTGTCTTTGGCGGGATACATCCAACAGTCGTTCCTGAAGAAGTGCTGTTCAGAAAAGGCGTTGATGTTGTTGTAAGAGGAGAAGGGGAAGAGACTGTAAAAGAACTTATTGCTTTGATACTTAACGGAAAAGACTTTAGGCATATACTTGGAATCTCCTACAATAATAATGGCAGCCCTGTTCACAATCCCAGCAGGCCTTTAATTGAGAATCTTGATGATATCCCTCCATTTCCGTATCATTTATTTGAAAAGCATCTTGATAAATATCCAAACTTTTCCGGGGTGTTCGGCTCAAGAGGATGCCCTTATAGCTGCACATTCTGTTCTGCGAGGAGCATTTCAGGACGAAAATATCGTTTTCATTCTGTTGGTAGAGTAATTTCTGAATGCGCCACTTTAATTAAAAAATATAGACAGAAATCGGTTTTTCTTATGGACGATAATATTTCTGTTAACAAGAAACACTTCATAGAGCTTTGTGACGCAATTATCAGTGAAGGTTTACATAAAAAGGCATTTTTTCATGGTTCAATGCGCGGAGATAATGCCACGGACGAGATACTTGATAAGGCTGCAGAAGCCAACTTCAGGATTATTTATTATGGCCTCGAGACAAGCAGCGAAAGACTTATGAAAGTTATTAATAAGGGAGAAACGGTCAGAGAAGTTATTGAAGCGATAGAAAGGGCAGCCGGAAAAGGTATTGCTGTCGGAACTACAATAATTTTCGGGCTGCCGACAGAGACAAGGAGAGACCGATGGGGTGCGATGAAATTAGTAAGATCTCTTCCATTGTCATCAGTCCGTTTTAATACCCTTGCTCCATATCCGGGAACCCCTGTCTATAATATGCTCGCGCCTGAAGGTAAAATCCTTATCAAAGGGAATTGGGAGAACTTCGGAGTTCAATACATGTGGGAAAGCGACGATATCCCCTACGTTCCTGAGGGAAACGACAGGATTGAACTCATTTTCGATACGATGTGGGCTAACTTATCCTATTACCTAAGCTTCAGGGGATTAAAGCTGTTATTTACACAATCAGTAGCAGGCGGCAATGTTATAAAGCTTTGCAGCAAATGGTATTTATCCATTGGCGAGATTTTAAAAATGGGCAGGGCTTTCTTCTATTTAGCTTTCCGGTTTATAAATGTTACGGCAAGGATGTTATGGAACAGAGTCAAGAGAATCTTCAAAAAGAAAATTTAGAATATTCAATTAGATTATCCTTTAAATTCGGCTTAATCCTTGTTTTTTTAATTGCCGTTGCAATATGGTATGCAAACTATGCCTTGCATTTTAATGGTTTTGTCATAAATGACAGCCATGATTATGCTCAATTGGCAAAAAATGTTAATGAAGGGAATGGTTATTCCACATCTGTATTGAGGCCACTTGCATACCGTTTTTTTAAAACCCTTCCTCAGCCTGAAATCACCCGAATGATAGGTTATCCTTACATTTTAGGATTATCCTTTAAAATATTTGGTCAGTCAGACTTTACTGTTGTCTTATTTAATGGTGTCTTTTTTGTTGCCCTGATTTTATTAGTTTATCTTTTGGCATATGAACTTTCGGGAAATACTGTTATAAGCCTAATAGCCGCATTGCTGGTTTCATGCATGAAGTGCTTTCTTGACCACAGCCTGCAGGCTGAGCCCAATATTATGTATTCGTCGCTTTATGTCGCTTTTTTTTATTTCTATATCAAATATCCAGGCAGACCCCTGATTTACGGAATTATGCTCGGACTCTTACATCTTGTGAGGGCAAATACCCAGTTTGTCTTTATCGCTTTTTTCCTTGTATATATTTTTCACGGAAAAGAAAATCTAAGAGAAAGATTTCTTGATGCAGGAAAACTGTCAATTGGGTTCCTGATAGGAATCACGCCGCATCTTGTCAGAAACTACAGTATCATTGGGAATCCTTTCTTTTCATTGTATGGCTATAGTTTTTTGCTGTTCACAAAAAGCTTCCCGACTTATTCAGTATGGACACAAATAAGCGATGTTAACCCCATCATGTTCGTCATGAGCCATCCCGGGGAGATGATATTGAAGAGCTATCAGTGGTTTTGGAGGCTTTTAGAGAACTCGGTGGATTTTTACACCCCTGTTGTCTTATTGCTGACAGGAGTAACATTTTTTATGCCTTTAAAAAATTCCCGGGTGCGCATGTTGAGGATTATTACTATCGTGGGAATTATTGTGCAGACTGCTTTACTCCTTCCGATGGGGCCTGTGCCGTATTATTACATGTTCTTTTTTCCAATAATGATGATTGTTTCCGTGATTAACGTTGATGATCTTTTAAAAAAATACAGCCCGATTGTATTGTCATTCGGGCTGATAGCCTTTGCTTTTACTGCAATGCCGTACTGGAAAAGTCCCAAACCGATAAATCCGTTCATATCAATGGGTAAACAGGTTGAGAAATTGACGGAAAAAGATGCTCTTATCTTGACAGATATGCCGTGGGAACTGGCATGGTATGCTGATAGAAAGGCTATATGGCTTCCGTATGATCTTGATACGCTTAAAACAATAAGCCAAACGTTGAAGCCTTCATATGTGATACTATCCGGGAAGATGTATGTCCCATATAAGGATATGATATGGATGCGTATGCTTAACGATTCCAATTATGCCAAAAGCTTGGGCTATAGATTAGAAAGTGTTATATCATTCCAGAATGAGCCTATTGCTTTAATGTATAAAACAATGGATTCATCTGATGCATTATAAAGCAGCAATTATCTGTTAAGGAGGCTTTATTATGAAAACAATTCTTGTTACAGGCGGTGCAGGATTTATCGGAAGCAATTTTGTAATTCATATTTTCAAAAAATATAAAGACTATAGGATAATCGTCCTTGATGCCCTCACTTATGCGGGAAATATTGAGAATATTCCTTTAGACATCAGGAATTCTGACAGGTTTGAATTCTGGTACGGAGATGTCAATAACCTTGACCTCGTAAGCGACCTCGTGGGCCGCTCTGATGTTGTTGTCCATTTTGCAGCAGAAACACATGTTGCCCGCTCCCTCTATCTTAACAGGGTCTTTTTTGTTACTGATGTTTTGGGAACGCAGTCTGTTGCAAATGCCGTTCTAAAGCATATTGACAGAATAGAGAGATTTATCCATATCTCAACATCCGAGGTTTACGGGTCTGCTCTTTATGAGCCTATGGATGAAGACCATCCATTAAATCCTACAACGCCATACGCTGCTGCAAAGGCAGGTGCTGACAGGCTTGTACATTCCTACATTGTCTCTTATGATATACCGGGTGTCATTATAAGACCGTTTAATAACTATGGGCCTTCCCAGCATCTTGAGAAGGTCATACCGAGATTCATAACAAGCGCACTGCTTGGAGAGCCGTTGACCATACACGGGGACGGCACTGCTGAAAGGGACTGGATATACGTTGGCGACACAGCAGCGGCTGTTGATAAAGCAATCCAGTCACCTATCGAAAAGGTAAAAGGCGAGGTCTTTAATGCAGGAAGCGGCATAAGCATAAGCGTCCTTAAGATTGCTGAAATGATATGTAATGTGTTTGGGCTTGACGAAAGCCGGCTTGAGTTTATGGAGGAAAGATTCGGGCAGGTGGAAAAACATATATCCTCCACTGATAAGGCATCTGACGCTATTGGTTTCAGGGCAGGTGTTTCATTAGGCGATGGTTTAAAAAGGACAATAGAGTGGTATAAAAATAACAGGACAATATGGGAGAAGCAGGTGTCAATGCGAAAGGTTCCGGTAAAGGATAAGAAGGGAAATATTATCTGGTATTAAAAAGTGAAAATAGAATTTTTTAAACATAACATCGAACAGGACGACATAAAGAGGGCGACTGATGTTTTAAATTCCATATTCCTGACCACAGGACAGGGAGTTTCGGAGTTTGAGAATTCGTTTGCCTCATATCTTAAGGCGCAGCATGCTGTAGGCGTGACAAGCTGTACTGCTGCTTTGCATCTGAGCCTTCTTGCTTACGGCATCGGCAGGGGGGATGAGGTCATAACAACTCCTATGAGCTTCTGCGCTACTTCAAACTCCATCCTTCACGCAGGCGCCACGCCGGTATTCGTTGATGTTGAAAGAGAGACGGGAAATATAAAGGCTGAACTTATTGAAGCGGCGATAACAAAAACAACAAAGGCGATAATGCCTGTGCATCTTTATGGGCAGATGTGCGACATGAAAAAGATAAGAACTATTGCAGATAAGTACGGACTTATCGTCATCGAAGATGCAGCACATGCAATTGAGGCTGAAAGAGATGGAGTAAGGGTTGGAGAACTGGCAGAAACAGCGTGTTTCAGCTTCTATGCGACAAAGAATATAACTTCAGGCGAAGGCGGAGCAATAGCCACAAACAATTCTGAAAAAGCAGAGCTGCTCAGAAAGGTGAGGCTTCATGGAATCGATAAGTCTGCTATAGACAGATATACAATGCAATATAAGCACTGGGATATGCCTGTGCTCGGCTGGAAATATAATATGGATAATATTCATGCAGCTCTCCTGATAGGTCAGCTCAAAAAAATTGACGGGCTATGGAAAAGAAGAGATGAAATATGGAGAACATACGAAGATAAACTTGCCTGGATTAGGGACTTGAGCATTCTTAAAACAATTGGAAATTCAAGGCATGCAAGGCATCTTTTTACAATACTTGTACAAGAAGACAAGCGAGATTCTATTCTGCATGAATTGCAGAATAGAGGCATTGGGGTGGCTGTCAATTATAGGCCTATTCATCTCTTGAAATTCTACAGGGATAATTTCGGTTACAAAGAAGGCGATTTCCCTGTAGCTGAAGATATCGGTAAAAGAACAATTTCACTTCCTCTTTATCCTCGTCTGGACGATACCGAAGCATGTTATGTAATAGAATCTTTAAAAAAGGTGTTGAAAAATTGAAATTTAGAAGCAATAATAAATAATATATTACTCAGAGAAGTAATAACCTGTCTAAAGATGGTTGATTGTTTTATAAGTATTTTATACATTTTTTCAGGAGGTAACTAATGAATAAAAAAGGCTTCACTTTAACCGAGCTTTTGATTGTTGTTGCAATCATTGGAATTCTTGCGACGATCGCAATCCCAACCTATATCGGCCAGCAGAAAAGGGCGACAAGGACAGAGGCGTATACAAACCTTGAGACATTGAGACTGCTTGAAGAACAGTATTATGCAGAAAACGGCTGTTATTACAGTACCGGTGGAACTTGTACAAATTCCACTACAGCTATGGATACCTTAGCCGAAATTCAAGCAGTTTTGCCTGGATTTCGGCCTGGCGATGAAGCGTCATTGAATTTTACTTACTCAATAGCTACAGCTGGTTCTCCTGCGGCATCAACCTTTACAGCAACAGCAACAGGTAAGGCTGGGAGACGAGTAGAAGGTGATAGCTTTTGGATAAACAATAGTAATCAGAAAAACTTTTAGTTCTTAAGCCTGTTCAGAAACTCTCTGTTTTTAAGATACCAGTCAACTGTATTTTGTATGCCTTCTTCTATTGCAACGGTCGGCCTCCAGCCGAGCTTGTCTTTTGATTTTTCTATGTCTGCCCATGTTGCCAGCACATCTGCCGGGTGTATAGGCAGCCATTCTATATCTGCTTTTTTGCCGAGGCGCTGCTCTATCAGGTTTATCACATACATCAGTTCCACAGGGCTGTTGCTGCCGAGGTTAAAGATTTCATAGCCGAATGGCTGAAGGCATTTTATTGTTCCGTCAGCTATATCGTCAATATAGGTAAAGTCTCTTGTTTGTTTCCCATTGCCAAAGACAGGTATTGGTTTCCCGTTGTCAATGTTTTTAATAAATCTGAATATGCTCATGTCAGGCCTTCCGGCAGGCCCGTAGACGGTGAAATATCTGGGAATGCTTATGTCGATGCCTGCGAGATAATGATAGCTGTGGCATATCGCCTCAGCGCCTTTTTTTGTAGCAGAATACGGGGCTAAAGGCCGGTCTGTGTTGTCGGTTTCTTTAAAAGGCATGGCATTAAGCCCGTAGATGCTTGAGGTAGAGGCAAGTACGAATTTTTTTGTATCAGAGTTTTTGCAGCATTCAAGCAAGTTCAATGTCCCTTTGACATTTGTATCAAGATATATCCACGGGTCTTCCACTGATGCCCGCACACCTGCCCTTGCGGCAAGGTTGATAACCGCATCTATTTTGTGATTGGCGAATACTGTTTTGACTTCATTGTAATTGCCTATATCACAGCGATAAAAACTGAAATCACTCTTGACTTCTGACCCCCCTTCAATTCCCCCCTTAGTAAGGGGGGATATAGGGGGGTGACTTTTAACTTTTAACTGTTCAAGCCGCCATTCTTTTAACCGGGGGTCATAGTAATCATTCATGTTGTCAATGCCGACAACAGAATAGCCGGTCTCAAGCAGCTTTTCCGAGACCTTCCATCCGATAAATCCTGCACAACCTGTGACTGCGATAGTCCTCATCCTGCCTCCAGAAATTTTATTTCTTTAAGGTATAATATAACATTTTCAGAGGCTGTTATTGAGAACAATGTCCTTTGTTTCGTCATTCCCCGATTTAATCGGGGAATCCAGACGCTGTTCTGAAAGCCATTATTTTTAATGCTGGATTCCGCATCAAGTGCGGAATGACAAGAATACTATGAGTATAGGACGTTAATATTACAGGCATCAATAGTTGTAAGTTTTAGCTATAATAATGAGGTTAATATTATGAAGGCATTGATATTAAGCGGCGGAAAGGGTACGAGGCTCAGGCCCCTGACCTATACAACAGCCAAGCAGCTTGTTCCTGTAGCAAATACGCCCATACTCGGCTATGTTCTCAGGCATATTAAAGACGCAGGAATAAAAGATATAGGCATAATTATTTCACCTGAAACAGGAAATGAGGTGAAGCACTATGTAAAGGATGGGAAGGGGTGGGGTGTTAATGTAACTTATATATTACAGACAGAGCCTGCAGGACTTGCACATGCGGTTAGGACTGCTAAGAATTTTCTGAAGAAGGACAATTTTGTAATGTATCTTGGCGACAACCTTCTGTCACATGGGGTCAAGGATGCGGTAAGGGAATTTAAAAGACAGCCGATTGATGCCGCAATATTTCTTAAAGAGGTGGATAATCCAAAACAATTTGGGGTGGCAAAACTCGACAGAAAGGGCAATATAGTAAAGCTGGTAGAGAAGCCTAAAAATCCCCCGTCGAATCTTGCGCTTGTCGGCGTCTATATATTTACTGCAATGATACATGACGCTATTGATAAGATAAAACCATCATTCAGGGGCGAGCTTGAGATAACGGATGCGATACAAATGCTTATAAGTATGGGCGGCAGGGTAAAAAGTGAGATCTTAAAAGGGTGGTGGCTTGATACAGGCAAAAAAGACGACATCCTTCAGGCAAATACAATAGTTCTTGATGAATATGTAAAGCGGCAGATTAACGGTATGGTTGACAGCAAGAGTCAGATACTTGGAAGAGTAACAGTAGAAAAGGGGGCATCCGTAGTTAACAGCATTATCAGGGGGCCTGTTGTAATAGGGAAGAACTCTGAGATTAAAAATGCATTCATAGGCCCTTTTACAAGCATTGGCAGCGAGGTTACTGTAACAGATTCTTCCATCGAACACTCTGTAATCCTCAGCAATGCATTTCTTTCAGGGGTTGAAAGGCTTGAAGACAGCCTTATAGGGAAAAATACGAAAATTATAAGGAATGCGGTTCGTCATAGAGCGCTGCGCCTGATGATAGGGGATGACTCAACAGTTGAGGTTTGATAAACTCATGGCTGTTAGCTCGCGGCTCATACTAATGCGGTCATTAGTAAGGACACATGCTACTTATTTTTGACGTCATGCCCGAAGTTCTTAATCGGGCATCCAGAGCCTTTCTCGGTTGCGAGTCGTTCCGACTGGCTTCCCGCTTACTGACTGCGGGAATGACAAATTATGGGGCTTTACTTATGACCCCCCTTAGTAGCTGTGAATGGTGAACAATGAACTATTTTAAAGACGGCGAAATAGAAGGTGTTTTTATCAAAAAAATGGAGACTTACGCTGATAATCGCGGGTGGCTGGGAGAATTATTCAGGAAAGACGATCCAACCCTAACCCTAATCCATGGCAATTCAAAGTTTTATCCTGCGATGAGCTACATATCTATCACTAATCCTGATGTTGTGAGAGGGCCCCATGAACACAGAGAGCAGACAGACTATTTCTGTTTCTTAGGCAAATTCAGGCTTTATTTGTGGGATAACAGAAAGGATTCGCCTACTCATAGAAATAAAAAGATCTTCGAAAATGCAGACAGGCTTATAGTGGTTGTGCCTCATGGAGTTGTCCATGCATATAAAAATACAGGGGAGAAGGACGCAATTGTACTGAATTTCCCTGACAGGCTTTATGGAGGATGGAACAAGGAAGAAAAGGTTGATGAAATCAGATATGAAGATGATGCTGAGAGTCCGTTTAAGATTGTGTAAACCGTTGACTTGGACAATGCAGACATTGCTCAAAAATTTATGGGTCTTTGTGTAACTGAGCGGGTAAAAAATATTAGTCATTCTCCGGCTTGACCCCCGCATCAAGTGCGGGGCAGGCTCCGAATCCAGATCCGAACCTCGGTCATTCCCCGACTTGATCGGGGAATCCATGTTTTTGAAGGACTTTTTTGATGGAGAAGAGTTATTATGTTTACATATTGGCGAGCCGGCAAAATGGCACTTTGTATATTGGAGTAACCTCTGATTTGATAAAGCGTATATGGGAGCATAAAAATAAGTTGGTGGAGGGGTTTACTGAAAAATATGATGTAGATAAGCTTGTCTATTATGAACAGTTTAATGACGCAGAATATGCTATTAGGAGAGAGAAAAGATTGAAAAAATACAATCGCAAATGGAAAATGGATATTATTGAAAAGTTAAACCCGGATTGGAAAGATTTGTATGAGGAGTTAATATCTGGATTCCCCGATCGAGTCGGGGAATGACAATAAAAAACGATACACGATTATGCCCCGAAGCATAACTTCGAGGAATTCTTTTGATTAAGAGGTGAAAAAATATAAACAATGAAGGTAGTTGTTACAGGCGGATGCGGATTTATAGGTTCAAATTTTATCAGGTATATCCTGAAGAAGTATCCTGACTATGAGATCGTAAACATAGACGCCCTGACATACGCCGGAAACCCGGAGAATCTAAGAGATATAAAGAAAGACAAAAGGTATCGTTTTGCACATGGAAGAATTGAGGATAAGAGCCTTATTGCAAATGCGCTCAGCGATGCAGACTATATCGTAAACTTTGCCGCAGAAACGCATGTTGACAGATCAATCCAGAATTCCTCCCCCTTTCTGACTACAAATATTTTAGGAACCCATACTTTACTTGAGGCTGCAAGAAGAGTTCCCATCAAAAAATTTATCCATATCTCAACTGATGAGGTATACGGAGCGCTCGGCAGCAAAGGAAAATTCACGGAGAAGACCATGCTTGCGCCTAATTCGCCGTATTCGGCATCTAAGGCTTCTGCTGACCTTCTTATCCGCGCATATTATGAAACTTACAAGCTGCCCGTAGTAATTGTCAGGCCGTCAAATAATTACGGCTATTACCAGTTTCCCGAGAAATTTATTCCCCTTATGATTACGAACCTCTTGACGAAGAAACCTATTCCCATTTACGGTAAGGGAGAAAATGTGAGGGATTGGTGTTTTGTAGAGGACAGCTGTGCGGCAATTGACAGCGTTATGCATAACGGCAAGGCAGGCGAGGTTTATAATGCAGGCGGCAATTGCGAAGTTAAAAATATAGAGCTTGCAAAAAGCATTCTTAAAATAATGGGAAAGAGCGCAAGGCATATTAAATTCGTTAAAGACAGGCCGGGGCATGATTACAGGTATGCTCTTGATAATTCAAAAATAAAGCGTGAATTAAAATGGCGGCCCTCTGTCAAAATAGAGGAAGGACTTGAGATGACTATAAGGTGGTATAAGGATAACGAGTGGTGGTGGAAAGCGCTTAAAAAAAGGCTCAGTGCTGAAAGCAGGGGATTTTGGGAAGCATGATTCATTGCCAAATTGTAATATGATTATGAAATATTCATGCCGACAGGTCGGCACAAAGGAGAATGAAAATGTCATTCTCGCCCCATTTGTCATTCCCGCGTAGGCGGGAATCCAGAAACCTATTCTCTGGATTCCGCATCAAGTGCGGAATGACGGTAAAATGCTCATTTTCGGGTCAATGACAGTAAAGCGGGAGGTATTTTCAGATGAAGATTCTAATTGCAGGCTCGGAAGGCATGCTTGCACAGGATTTAATATCTGTGCTTGGAGAGAATAATGAGGTGCTGCCGCTTTCAAAGCGGGAGATGGACATTACCCAAAAGGATGCTGTTATAAAAAATATAAAAAGCAGCGCGCCTGATATAGTAATCAACTGTGCTGCATATACAAAGGTAGACACGGCTGAGGAAGAAAGGGAAAAGGCATTTCAGGTAAACGGTATAGGCGTTCAAAATCTTGCCTGCGCGTGCGCGGAGATGCAAATTCCTTTATGCCATATAAGCACAGATTATGTCTTTGACGGCAGGAAAAATAAACCTTACACGCCGTTTGACGCGCCAAATCCATTGAGTGTTTATGGAGAATCAAAGCTTGCAGGAGAAAAATATATACAATGGATTATGAACGAGTTTTACATAGTGAGGACAAGCGGGCTTTACGGCAGAGGGGATAATAATTTTGTAATGACAATTCTCAGGCTTGCTAAAGAGCAGCAAACAGTGAAAGTTGTTACGGACCAGATATGTTCTCCGACCTATACCGTAAGCCTCTCTGCCGGAATAAAAAAACTGATTGAAAGCGGAAGTTTCGGAATATATCACATCGCCGATGACTCAGGAGACGGTATAAGCTGGTTTGATTATGCGAGAGAGATTATTTCAATAGCAGGCATTNNCGTCCTGCGTATTCCGTGCTTGATACGGACATTACAAGGCTTGCATTGAGCTATGCGCCGGAAAAACGCGAGATTGCCCTTAAAAAATTTCTTTTAGCAGCTAATATTTGAAATAAGTTTTCCCTATACCTATTGACACTCAAAATCCATTTAACAGCGACATGGATGACTGAAAAGTCTTTAGATCTCAACGAGATTCTATCACATGCCATGATGGAATTCTCAATGGTTTCTTGCATAATTTTATGCATTCAAGAATTCCATCATGGCATGTAAACGGTGTTGCTGCAAAAGACTTTTCAGTCACCCATGCCCCTATTTATACATAGCGTCATACA
>DOHC01000251.1 GCA_003535475.1 Nitrospiraceae bacterium | reverse complement strand
GCTCAGTATGGCAGTGATAAAACCATTGGCTTTTATCTTCTTAATATATCCCAGCATTTCAGTCCTCAATACAAATCTTTTTAGAATTTCTTCCCTCAATTCTTTATCGCTGCCCTTAATGCCTGTCTTTTCCCTGAGGGCATTCCAATAATTTTTTTCATCCGTCATGCCCGTTAAATAACCGGTTTCGTATATCATCTCTTCTGCTATCTTAAAGAATTCCTCAGGGTCAAGCCCGTTTTTTATAGCAATGACCTTAAGCCCTTCCCTGAACCCCTCCTCGGCAAGCACCCCGCCGAAATCAAAAATCACTGCCTTGATCATAAGCAATCTGCTCCATCATTTTGAATATTATGCACGCCTTGACATTGCGTGTGAATATGCTAATCTTATTTTATCTCTTTACTGAAAGGGTTGCAAAAAATGCCGCATGCAGGATTAATGGATGAAAGGAGTATGGAGCCTGAAGAGTGGCTGTTACTGCGGTCTAAGCTCCATATAAGGGGAGGCAAGAGAAGGCTGAGGTCGGGCAAGATAGCTGCCGGCATTGTAACCATTTATGATGCGATAACCGCTGCAATGGAGTGGTATATCATATCCCCTGACAGGAAGAAACGCCTAAAGATAAGAGACGGCGAGGATTTAAACAATGACAGGACATTATATAGGATATTAGTCCGTTCAAAGATAATTGACGGTTCTTTTGACTATGACGCCTTTAACAGAGTCGTTGAGAGGGCATTACATGAGGAAATGCCTGATTATGATTATGCTCAGTTACTAAAGGGCATTGAGGATGTCATGACACAGCTTGGCGTAATGCCCTTTGACGAGAATAAACTCCCGCCGGAAGATCCTTCCACGTTTTGACTCAATTATGAATAAACTTGCACAGGAAAAATCCGCTTATCTTAAACATTCTGCCAATCAGAAGATTGACTGGTATCCGTGGTCGGATGAAGCATTTGAAAGGGCAAGGCTGGAAGACAAACCCGTATTCCTCAGTTCAGGCGCAATATGGTGTCACTGGTGCCACGTAATGGCTAAAGAATGTTTTGAGGATAAAGAAATCATAAACCTTCTAAATGAGAATTTTATCAATCTAAAACTCGACAGGGACGAAAGGCCGGATATAGACAGGAGATATCAGCAGGCAGTCAGCCTGATGACCGGAGGAGGAGGCTGGCCGCTCAGCGTTTTCCTCACTCATGAAAGGAAACCGTTTTTTGGTGGCACATATTTCCCGCCTGATGACAGGTTCGGGAGGCCGGGCTTCAGGAAGATGCTGAAAATAGTCTCAGAATATTACAGGCAGAATAAGGATAAGGTTAAAGAATACTCTGAAATAGTCATTAATTCACTGAAGCCTGACACTCTGCGAGAGGGCGCGATAGAAATCAGCCTGCTCGATGAAGCAGTAAAGACAATCATCTCTGAGTTTGACCCTCAGAACGGCGGGTTCGGCACGGCGCCTAAGTTTCCGATGCCCGGAGCAATGGAATTCCTTATAAACAGGTATTTTTTCACAGGACAGGAATCCATAAGCTTTGCCATCGAAAAGTCCCTTTACGCTATGGCAAAAGGCGGATTCCATGACCAGCTTGCCGGAGGATTTCACAGGTATTCCACTGACGAAGCATGGATAATGCCTCACTTTGAAAAAATGGCTGATGACAATGTATGGCTATTGAGAAACTATATTGATGCATACTCTTTGTTCGGAGATGAATATTTCAGAGAGACGGCAGAGGGCATAATAAATTTTGTAAAGAATGTGCTCTCCGATACGGAAGGCGGATTTTATGCATCGCAGGACGCTGACGTCACGCCGGATGACGAAGGCGGATATTTTACATGGATGGAAAAAGACATAAGAGAAACTTTAACAGAGGAGGAGTTCAGGATATTTTCTCTTCACCTTTCCAATGAGAAAGGCTCGATGCATCACGATGCGTCAAAAAGGGTATTGTTTGTTTCAAAGGATATAAAGGACATTGCAGCTGAGACAGGAATGCCCGATGAAAGGATTTATGAAATAATAAAAAACGCAAAGGGGAAACTGCTCTCGGAAAGATACAAAAGGCAGCCTCCTTTCATTGACACCGCTTTATACACATCGTTAAACGGGATGATGATAACATCTTACATTAAGGCATCAAGGGCTTTTGGAGATAACAGCTTAAAAGAATTCGCGCTTAAAAGTCTTAACAGAATTCTTGAAATGTATTTTATAAACAACAAACTTTTTCACAGTGCCGGAGTAAAGGCTTTGCTTGATGACTACATATATCTATCAGATGCGTTGATTGCCGCATACGAGATTACAGGAAATTCATCATACCTTGAAAAAGCCGATCTTCTTATGGACTCATGCATAAAAAAATTCTGGGATGCTGAGGGAAGCAGCTTTTTTGACACTGACAGCGAGGTAATAGGCTTAAGATTAAAAGGCATTGAGGACATACCGCATCCTTCTGCCAATGCCGGAGGCATAATGCTTTTACTGAAACTTTATCACCTGACAGACAAAAACTCATACCTGCAATATGCAGAAAAAGCCCTGAGGTCATTTTCCATAAAGGCAACGGAATTGGGGATACATGCAGGATATTATTATGCCGCTCTTGATGCTTATTTCAATATGCTGCGGCTCACATTATATACACCCCATGGAAGCGATCTGGCTCTTACGGCGCTCTCCGTCCACAGCCCCTATACGAGCATAGCACATAGCGAGGACAGAGGATATGTGCTTCCATGTCTTAAGTCCGAATGTATGGAGCCCGTTTACAGCGCTGAAGGATTAAAGATCTTCCTGAAAAACCGCGGGTCAAAAAATATATAATGACGGTTTAAAGCATGACTTTTTAAGCCTTCTCTGTTAAACTTTTTATAATTGGTATAGGGAAATATAAAAATGCCTGAAAAAATTATAGAATCATGCAATGTAAAACGGCTTGAAGTCCTTGATGAAAAGGGGAATGCCGATGAATCCCTCATGCCACCTTTTTCTGATGAGCAGATAAAAAAAATGTATGAACTTCTTATTCTCTCTCGGACTTTTGATCAGCGCGCCCTAAACCTCCAGAGAGAAGGCAGGCTCGGCACATACGCATCAATCCTCGGTCAGGAGGCATCACAGATAGGAAGTGCATTTGCGCTTGAGAAATCAGACTGGATATTTCCATCATTCAGGGAAATGGGTGTCTATATAACAATGGGGTATCCATTGTATATGCTGTTTCAGTACTGGTCTGGAGATGAGAGAGGTGTGAAATGCCCTGATGACCTGAATATATTTCCGGTATGTGTGCCTGTCGGGACACAGCTGCCTCATGCAGTCGGCGCTGCGATGGGAGTGAAATACAGAGGAGACAAAAAGGCAGTTGCCTGTTATTTTGGGGACGGAGGAACTTCTGAGGGGGATTTTCATGAAGGGATGAATTTTGCAGGTGTGTTCAAACTCCCTGTTGTTTTTATCTGCCAGAATAATCATTGGGCAATATCGGTCCCAAGAGAGAAACAGACCGCATCAAAAACCATTGCTCAAAAGGCCTTTGCCTACGGCTTTGAAGGGATTCAGGTTGACGGCAATGATGTTTTCGCAGTTTATAAAGCGGCAAGAGAAGCTCTGGAAAAGGCGAAAAAAGACAATGGCCCTACATTAATAGAATGTTTCACATACAGGATGTCAGATCATACAACAGCCGACGATGCGATAAGGTATCGCTCCAAGGAAGAGGTTGAGGCATGGAGAGCCAAGGACCCGATTCTGAGACTGAAATTATTTATGGAGAAGAAGGGCCTCTGGAATAATCAATATCAAACGGATGTTGAAAGTAAGGCAAAGGAAACTGTTGATGAGGCTGTAAAGAGGGAAGAGGCGATAGAGCATCCTGAACCAAAGGATATGTTCACGTTTACTTATGAAAAATTGACACAGCGGCAGATGAGGCAAATGAAGGAGCTATGATATGCCGAAACTAAACATGGTTCAGGCTATAAACCTTGCACTCAAAGAAGAAATGCAGAGGGATAAAAATGTTGTCCTTCTCGGCGAGGATGTCGGGAAGGATGGTGGAGTGTTTCGTATCACAGAAGGGCTTATTGATGAGTTCGGAGCCGAGAGAGTCATAGACACACCATTGGCTGAATCGGTTATCGCCGGAGCTGCCATAGGCATGGCGCTTTATGGTTTAAAACCTGTTGCAGAGATTCAGTTCATGGGATTTATATATCCCGCTATAGACCAGATATTCTCTCATGCATCAAGAATACGCTCACGTTCAAGAGGAAGATTCACATGCTCTCTTGTTATAAGGACTCCATACGGAGCCGGGATTAAGGCGCCTGAACTTCATTCAGAAAGCAGCGAAGCGTTGTTCTGCCATATGCCAGGAATAAAAGTTATTGTGCCATCATCTCCATACAATGCGAAAGGACTTTTAATCTCATCAATCAGAGACCCTGACCCTGTCATATTCCTTGAGTCAACAAGACTGTACCGCTCACTAAAAGAAGAAGTCCCTGAAGGCGAATATACAATTCCGCTCGGCAAGGCAAGGGTTGTCCGTGAAGGGAGCGCTGTAACCTTGCTTGCGTGGGGGAGCATGCTCCACAGAACACTTCAGGCAATTGAAGATATTGATGCAGAGGTAATTGATTTGATGACATTAAACCCTTTGGATGAAGAAACGATACTCAAATCAGTGAAAAAGACAGGGAGAGTTGTGATTGTCCATGAAGCGCCAAAAACGTGCGGGTTTGGAGCTGAACTTTCAGCAACAATAGCAGAGGATGCAATGCTTCATCTTAAGGCTCCGATAATGAGGGTGACCGGCTATGATGTTGTCCTGCCTCTTCCAAAACTTGAAGACTTTTACATACCAACAGCTGCAAGAATAAAGAAGGCAATTGAAGAAGTGATGAAGTATTAAAGAAACTTTTGTATTGCTCCTGATTTTTACATCTAAAACCTTCTTATGATTTTGTAACAGGTGTCTCTCTGTGCAGGTGTGAATCCGGCATTTTTTATTGCCCTGATGATGTCCTCTTTTGAAACCCTGTAACTTACGCCTGCTGATGCAACAACATTTTCCTCAATCATTGTAGAGCCAAAATCATTCGCGCCGAACCTCAATGCAACCTCAGCTATTTTCAACCCCTGCGTTACCCACGATGCCTGTATGTTTTTAATGTTATCAAGATATATTCTGGATAAGGATAGAACACGGAGATACTCAACAGCAGTAGCAGCTTGAAGTTGAGAGTTAAGAGTTGAGAGTTGAGAGTTTTTCCCTGATTTTTTTGCGCTTTTCTCCAAACTTTTAACTTTTAACTTTTCACTTTTCACTAACTCTGTATTCCCCGGCTGGAATGTCCACGGGATGAATGCGGTGAAACCTTTTGTCTTGTCCTGCAACGTTCTTATTGCATCAAGATGTTCAATAATATCTTCTGGCTTTTCAACACTCCCGAACATCATTGTCGCTGTCGTCCTCATGCCAAGCCTGTGCGCTTCTTCCATAACCTTTAGCCATGAGGATGATTTTATTTTCCTTGGGCTCAGTATCTCCCTCACCCTGTCAGAGAGTATCTCAGCGCCTCCTCCGGGGATGGAATCAAGCCCAGCGGATTTCAAAATCTTTATTGTTTCTCTTATTGTCAGATTTGATTTATCAGCAATGTAGCATATTTCAGGAGGTGAGAAGCCATGGACATTGATATCAAAACGTGATTTTATTGAACTAAGTAGATTGATGTAATACTCAATATTGAAATCAGGATGCAATCCCCCCTGAATTAATATTTGCGTGCCTCCGAGATTTATTGTCTCTTCAATCTTTTTGAATAACTCATCTTCACTCAATATATAGGAATCTTTGTCTTCCTTGTCCCTCCAGAACGCACAGAAATTGCATTTGTTTATGCAGATGTTTGTGTAATTGATGTTCCTGTCAACAACGAATGTGCCGGTCTTTTCGGGATGTAATATCTTCCTTACCTCATCAGCCCTTTCTCCAAGCTCAAGAAAATCAGAGCTTTCTAACAAGGATAATGCTTTGTTTTTACTTAATCTCTTCATTGTTCGTTTTCCCAGAATTAATAGGAGGATATGGTATTTGAGCGGATTTATTGCGCCGATATTCATATAGTAAATTATATTTGATAGATAAAGAGGCAAAATAGCTCGGAGTCCCGATAAAATCGGGGCGAGAATGAGCGAAAATGCTATATCCTCCTATAATAATCATGTTTATTTAATTTCCCTATAAAAACTATCCCTTTCAACAGGAATCTTTCCTGCCTTCTTAATAAGATTTTTTAACTGCTCTGCTGTCATTGCATTCCCGCTGAGCGCGCCAGCCGAATGCGTAATCTTCTCCTCTATGATTGTCCCGTCAATGTCATCAGCTCCGAATAAAAGCGCAAGCTGTGAAAGCTTCTCTCCAAGCATAATCCAGTACGCCTTAATATGAGCGAAATTATCAAGCACAAGCCTGCTCACTGCAATCGTCTTTAAATCATCTATGCCTGATGTATTATGACAGGGATTGGGGATTAGGGATTGGGGATTAGTTTTTTGTCTTTTGCTAAACCCTGACCCCTGAACCCTGACCCCTAATTCTGTATTCTTAGGATGATAAGCCAGCGGAATAAATGCCTGAAATCCTCCTGTCCTGTCCTGCAATTCTCTCAATCTCATCAGGTGGTCAACCCTCTGCGCATAGGTTTCAACGTGTCCGTATAGCATAGTCGCATTCGTCTTTATACCTGCTTTATGCGCAGTTTCCATGACATTTAGCCATCCCTCAGATGAAAGCTTCTCAGGGCATAACTGATTTCTTACTCCGACATCAAAAATCTCCGCCCCTCCTCCGGGCATTGTGTCAAGGCCGTGTTTCCTGAGAGCTGTCAGCGTGTCAAACACACTCTTGCCGCTTATCCTTGACATATATTCAATTTCCGTAGCTGTGAATGCCTTTATCTGGAGTTTCGGAAAGTGTTTTTTTATTGAAGACAACATCTCCAGATAGTATTCAAAAGGCCAATCAGGATGCAGGCCGCCGGTGATATGAACTTCGGTGAATGGGTGAATCGGTGAATGGGTGAATCGGTGAAGTTTTTGAATAATCTCCTCTATGGAGAGTTCGTATGAGCCTTCTTCTCCTTTTGAGCGGCTGAATGCGCAGAACTTGCAGCGGTTAACGCAGATGTTTGTGGGATTAATATGGATGTTTCTTATGAAGTATGCCTTATTGCCGTTCTTCTTTTTGGCCGCATGGGATGCAAGTTTTCCGAGAGTGAATATGTCATCCGTCTCAAATAGCCTGAGAGCGTCTTCCTTTGTGAGCCTTCTGCCTGAAAGGATTTTATCGTTGATGTCTTGCATTCTTTTAATTAATATTTAGACATGCTTGCTTGTCGCATTTAAAAGTTTTGAGCCTGATTTGCCTGCCTTGCTGACAGCTACAACTGCTTTCCCTTGAAGCTTTTCTATAGAGATATTATACTATAAACCTAAATTTGTCTTTTCTGTGGCGCTGTCATTCCCACGAAAGTGGGAATCCAGAAATGAAGGGCAGATAGATTCCTGCTTTCGCAGGAATGACGATTGGTAGTTGAAGGAAGGTTCTAATTGAAAAAAACAAAAATTATAATCGGCACTCGCGGAAGCAAGCTTGCTTTATGGCAGGCTGAGTGGGTGAAGTCTGCACTTTTAAAATTAAATCCCGGACTGACTATTGAGCTTAACAAAATCAAGACAACAGGCGACAATATCCTTGATGTGCCTCTTGCAAAGGTTGGCGGCAAGGGACTTTTTGTGAAGGAGATAGAGGAAGCTATTTTAAGAGGCGAAGCAGATCTCGCTGTCCACAGCATGAAGGATGTGCCTACTGATTTCCCGAAAGGACTTCATCTCGCAGTTATATGCAAGAGGGAAGACCCCCGCGATGCGTTTATATCAGGGGTCAAGGGGTCAAGGGGTCAAGGGGTCAAGGGAAAAGAATTTCATATTAATTTTTTCAGGGAGTTGCCCAAAGGTGCGACCGTTGGCACAAGCAGTCTGAGGCGTTCATGCCAACTCCTGAGCATAAGGCCTGATTTGAAGATAGAACAACTAAGGGGTAATCTTGACACAAGGCTGAGAAAACTTGATGAAGGCCGGTTTGACGCAATCATTCTTGCTGCTGCTGGGGTCAAGAGGCTTGGATGGGCTGAGAGGATAACAGAGACCATAGAACCGGAAGTAAGTCTTCCTGCAATAGGACAGGGAGCAATCGGGATAGAGTGCAGGGTTGAAGATGATTTTATAAAGAGTCTTATTGCTCCATTGAATCATGATGAGACATCCATCTGTGTCCGGGCTGAAAGGGCATGCCTCAAAAAACTTGAGGGAGGATGTCAGGTTCCCATCGCAGCTCATGCACGATTAGTCCAGAAGTCAGAAACTAAAGACTCTTCACTGTTCACTGTTCACTGTTCACTGGCTATGGACGGATTGGTCGGAAGTGTTTCAGGTGACAGGATTATCAAAAGCCATATAGAGGGAAATCCGAAAGATGCCGAATCTCTCGGCATCAAACTCGCAGAAGATTTACTTTCCAGAGGGGCAAAAGAGATATTAGATGAAGTTTACGGCAAAAATCTCACGCAGATTAATGGAAAGATAGCAAGTTGAGAATAGAGTCACTGCTATCGACTCCTGCATAATTAATATGTCCTATACTTTGGGCAGAGGTGAGTATATCAACACATTATCTGCAATAGAGATATCATCCGGGTGGTGGGAAGGTGAGGCAACAATGGGCAAGGCACAACACAAAGTCAGGACAGCTTCCAAAGGAACAGGAAAAGTCGCTTAAAAAGCTTTACAGAGGATTAAATCCCGTAAAACTCAAAAATATAGTAGATGCCAGATTAGAGAGACTTTACAATACCTACCGCAAGAAAAAGAAAGGGACGATAACAGTTAATCCGTATAAAAAACTGGAGCCTTCTTAGTTACATTTTTCATGATTCAACAGAAGAAGCTTCGGTTACCATGTTAAATGATTTGACACGGAAAATGAGGGCAGGACGAATTGACTACGATCACCTTAAGGGGTTATCATAATTCCCATGATTACGCCAGACCGAAGATTCGCCGAGGCGAAGAAACAACTTGAGATAATCAAAAGAGGGGCTGTTGAAGTAATCAGCGAAAAAGAGCTTCTTGCCAAATTCGAGAAGGCTGTAAAAAAGAACACGCCTTTAAAGATAAAAGCAGGGTTTGATCCCACTGCGCCTGATATTCACCTTGGGCATACCGTGCTGCTTGAAAAGATGAGGCAGTTTCAGGAACTGGGGCATGAGATATTGTTTCTTATCGGTGATTTCACAGGAATGATCGGAGACCCTACCGGCAGGTCTGAGACAAGAAAGCCGCTTACAAAAGAAGATGTCTTGAATAATGCAGAAACCTATAAAAAACAGGTTTTCAAAATATTAGATCCAGAAAAAACAAAAGTGATGTTTAACAGCGAATGGCTTACAAAGATGAGTGTAATGGATATTGTCGGACTTGGCTCAATGCAGACAGTTGCAAGGATGCTTGAAAGGGAGGATTTCAAGAAAAGATTTGAAAACCAGCAAGACATAACAGTACTTGAATTCT
>DOHC01000252.1:1306-2789 GCA_003535475.1 Nitrospiraceae bacterium | reverse complement strand
GGTTATTCAGCCTTATCAAAGGCTCTTTTTGAAATGACTCCAGAGCAGGTACTTGAAGAAATAAAGAAAGCCAGTCTGCGCGGAAGAGGCGGCGGCGGATTCCCTGCCGGTTCCAAATGGGAGACTGCCCGCAATGCGCCCGGTGATGTGAAATATGTAATTGTCAATGGCCATGAAGGCGAGCCCGGGGCATTTATGGATAGAGCTCTCTTCCAGGGAAACCCCCATTGCATTCTTGAGGGTCTCATAATAGGCGCCTACACAATAGGCGCTCACCAGGGATTTATTTATACCCGCCATGACAGCCCGCATTTAAGAAAGAGCATTGAAACCGCCCTTGCAAAGGCTGAAGAATACGGATTTTTAGGCGACAATATCATGGGTTCAGGCTTCAGCTTTAACATTGAAGTCCACCTTGATGTAGGAATATTTGTCTCCGGAGAATCCAGCGCATTAATGAGATCAATAGAAGGAAGAGCGCCGGAGCCAAGACCCAAGTACATACGCACTTCAGTGGCAGGCATCTATGATAAGCCTTCCAATCTGAACAATGTTGAAACATGGGCAAACGTACCCCAGATAATAAGCAAGGGTTCAGAATGGTATGCCGGTATCGGCACAGAGGGCAGCAAGGGAACAAAGCTGATATCCATGTACGGCAGTATAGTTAATACAGGTGTTATAGAAGTTCCCTTTGGGATTACATTAAGGGAGATCATCTATGATATCGGAGGCGGAATCAGAAACGGAAAAAAACTGAAGGCTGTTCACTTCGGAGCTGCCATGGGAGGTTCCATACCAGCTGATATGATAGACACTCCTCTGGATTTTGATGATATGTCAAAACTTGGAGCAGCCATCGGAGCAGGCGGTCTTTTTGTCATAGATGAAGATACTGACATGGTTGAGATGACCAGGTTCTTCCTTGATTTTCTTACCAATGAATCATGCGGCAAATGTGTTCCCTGTCGTGAAGGCATAAGACAGATGCTTAAAATAGTAACAAGAATAAGTGAAGGCAAAGGAAAAGAAGGCGACATCGAGCTTCTGGAAGAGATATGCGAGGTAACAAAAGCAGCATCGCTCTGCTCTCTGGGAAAAACAGCTTCCAGTCCGATTTACAGTTCGCTGCGTCACTTCCGTAATGAATATGAGGCCAACATAGTTAGAGAGAGTGAATAGATATGAGCGAGATACTTTTACAGATTGATGGAAAGGAAGTAAAAGCAAAAGAAGGAATGACTGTTCTGGAAGCAGCGAAAAGTGCAGGTATATTCATACCCACTCTTTGCCATCACGAGAAACTGGAACCTTACGGTGGCTGCCGCCTCTGTACTGTGGAAGTTGAATCCCGTGGCAGAAAGAATTATGTTGTATCCTGTCTTTACCCGGTAGAAAAGAATCTTATAGTAAGAACCAGATCCGAGAAGGTGGACAAGATCAGAAAAATGATAATTGAACTCCTTATGGCCCATGCTCCAGG
>DOHC01000252.1:0-1272 GCA_003535475.1 Nitrospiraceae bacterium | reverse complement strand
TTTATTGCCCAGGGAGGGAAAAGAGAAATAAGCTTTGTCCCTGAAATAGCAGCCAAAGAATGCTGGAACTGCAAGGAATGCTTCCCTCTTTGCCCCACCTCATACCTGCAGGCAGCATACCTTCTCACAGAAGCCCTCGGGTTCCCCCCTGCACCAGGTGAAAGGACGGACAAGTAGCCCTTAACTGCTTCAAGTAATACAGTAAATAAAACAGATATATTATAATACCATACACCAATGCCCTGTTGAAAGACAGGGCATTGGTGTATGGTATGTGGACATCAGGTTGATTCAGGATAAGTTTTTATAAGCAGGAATATGAAATTTAAAATTCTTGTATTTATATTGTATAATATTCTATTATCTTTCTCTAAAGAGGATCAAACTTGTAACATATCTGTCTGATCTTCCTAAACATTGTGGACTTTTTCACATTATTATGAAAATATTTCTTGACAGCAATTTTAGATTGTACTATTTTGAACTTATGTTATATGAAAAAATGTTTTTTAACTTGGCCTTAAAGAGGAAGATCTAATAACCGTAGCAATATACGTGAAAATATGAAGAACCTTATAGATAGAGGTGATAAGAAATGAGGTATGGAGAGACAGGTTTTAATTTAGAGATTGATCTATCACGGGGAAGCATCCATAGGGCTGAAACTGATCTGAAATTAGCTGAACTGCATCTCGGGGGCCTTGGCACCAATACTAAATTATTGTGGGACAGGATTCCGCCTGAAACGGAACCTTTTTCTCCTGATAATCTGCTAATATTCAGTTCCGGCCTATTATGCGGAACTCCTGCTCCAGGCGCTAATCGCACGATTGTCACTACTTACTCTCCTCAGACTTTGCTAATGGCATATTCAATGATGGGAGGTTTTTTTGCGCCTGAACTAAAACATGCAGGATTTGATAAAATTATCTTTCGAGGAAAGTCGCCCAATCTGGTTTATATTTGGATCGATAACGATAAGGTAGAAATACGTGATGCCGCCCATTTGCGCGGGAAAGGCGCAGTTCAAACTGCTGAAATCATCAAAAAAGAACTTAATCAGCCTAATGCACAAATAGCCGCCATTGGATTGGCAGGAGAAAACAGGGTATTTACCGCTTCCATTGAGCAAGGCAGATCCAGCGCCAGCCGACTTGGAGTTGGTGCTGTTATGGGAGATAAGGGAATCAAAGCAATAGCAGTTCGCGGGACCAAGGATGTGAATATTGCGAAACCAGCAGAATTTATAAAACTTTGTAATGAAGTGCTGCA
>DOHC01000003.1 GCA_003535475.1 Nitrospiraceae bacterium | reverse complement strand
TTGCGAGCGAAGCGTGGCAATCTTTCCTTTGAGATTGCGGAGCCTGTTCCGAACCTGTCTTGAGATTGCTTCGGGATTTCATCCCTCGCAATGACAGGTGAGGAATCTCTCACTTCCTCGCAATGACAGCATAAATGCTGTTTTATATTTGATACCTCGCAACTTTAGCTTGTTACAAAATGAATTTTCAAAGTGGTATTGCCCATCTGGACAGTAGAACCGCTTGACAATTCAACCTCCTTAACCGGTTTCCCGTTAACAATACTGCCATTTGTGCTGTCAAGGTCTCTGAAAATGATTTTACCTTCCGAGACCTCCAGAGATGCATGTGTTTTTGAGATAGTCATATCTCTGATCCTGATAGTTGCGTCTCTTCTGCCTATTGTGCATGGAAGCGGGACATTAAACTTGTTACCCTTTTGCGGGCCGTCTGTGACCTCAATTCTTACCCTTAATGCTTTTTCCTCTTTTTCTGCCGCTGCTGCAGGAGGGGCAACATCCGCCTGCTTTGCAGTTTCTTTCTGTTCGTACATAAGAGCATCGGCTATTAGGAATTGTTTAATCTCAGTCGTATCTCTTGCTTCAGATGTTTTAATATCGCGGTAAACAAGCACTTCAATGGGAGTTTTGTCAGCAGGATATGCGTAAAGGAGCATCTGTTCAGCAATAGGGCTGTCTTCTGTTATTCCTGCATGTGATGTGTCCGCAAAATGCGCCATTTTCGCTTCGCCGGAATGAAAAAAAAAGAAGTTATAAGCATTATTTCTTTTTAGTATTACAAAGGCTGCTGTCTTTTCATTTTTAATCTGGGTAAGGATACTCTCAATGTTAATCATATCTGTTGTTACTTTTGTGGAAGGCTCTCTCTGAAGGAACACGAGCATCCCCTTAAGCAGCATAGGGTCTGTTTTGTGAAGAGAGAGGGTTCTCTTGGATGTGTCTGTTGAAATATGCTGCATGAAATCCTTTATGCTTATCGGCATGGGCTTGTTGTTTTTGATGCAGCCAGCAGCATAAGCATCTCCCTTAAGGAAAAACAGGAAATATACGGCGTCGGGTTCATCGGCTTTGAGCATCCCCATGAATGATTCTCCTGCCTTGTCTATCTCATCCATGGTAATCCTGAGAAACTCACCCGTATAAGGCTTATTCTTGAATATTACCTGGCCTTCGGGAAATATTTCTTTTGTCATATCACTATTGTTTTATATACTTCTTTTTTTGTCAACAGCTATTCATGTGTTTTGGTGCACCTTGACTAAGCAGCGCTGTTTCTGTTAGGTTAAAAAAATTCTTTCAGGAGCTAATGATGACAAAAAAGAAAAAGACTAAGACTTCAGCAGCAGCTAAGAAGGCGGGGAAAAATAAATCAGCCCGTTCCTTAAAACCTTCAAAGAGGCAGCAGAAAAGCAGGAAGCCTGCAGTCCCAAAGACACGGGTAAAATCAAAGGCGGTAAAAGCCGCTGCACAGAAGGAAAAGGCTAAGAAACCTACTCTCAGGGACATTTTCAGGGTAAAGAAACTTCACGAGATAAGAAAAAAAATATTGAGGCAGAGAGAGTTATTGCTCGCAGAGGCTAGAGAGGCTTTAAATGCCCTGCCGGGACAGACTGTATTCCCTGATATGGGTGACCAGGCAACAGCAGAAACAGACAGGAATTTTATGCTCAGGCTCAGAAGCAGGGAACAGAAACTAATCAAGAAAATTGACGAAGCGCTGGACAGAATAGATAACGGTACATTTGGGATATGCGATGACTGCGGCATGGAGATAAACATCAAAAGACTTGATGCAAGGCCTGTAACGACGCTCTGTATGGAATGCAAGACCCAGCAGGAAGAAGAAGAGAGGATACGGGAGTCGTAATCTCTTTACGAGTCGTAGACCTCACATTCTCATCTTTAACCCGTATTTATCTCTAAGGGCATCGCCTAAAACATTAAAGCACAGCGCTGTAACGGCTATTGCCATCCCCGGGAATAAAACCATCCACGGCTCTGACGCAATATATGCCCTGTTCATGCTTACCATAGAGCCCCATGTCGGCATTGGAGGCTGGGCGCCGAGACCTAAAAAACTCAGTGACGCTTCTGTCAGGACATAGCCTCCGAGTTTGATGCCGGCCATAACAAGTCCGATAGGAAGGCACTGAGGCATCAGATGCACGAATAGTATCCTGAATCTGCTGCATCCTATGGCTTCAGCGGCTTCTATATACGCTGCATCTTTCAGGGTTAGGACGTGTCCCCTTATGAGACGCGCGAATGATGCCCATCCAACAAAGGCTATAGCGATCATTACCGTATATATTCCAGCCGGAAATATTATGGATACTCCTATTGCAAGCAGCAGGGAAGGGAATGCAAGAATAAGGTCTACAATTGCCATGATTGCGGTATCAATCTTGCCGCCGAGATAGCCTGAGCACAGCCCCATAACAAGCCCGATGAACATAGAGATGGATGCCGCTATCACGGCAATGCTTACGGATATTCTTCCGCCGTAAAGCACCCTTGAAAGAATATCCCTTCCTTTGTTGTCAGTGCCGAAGGGATGTTTGATGCCCGGCGGTTCTTTTATGGAGTCAAGGTCAATCTTTTCAGGGTCGTAAGGTGAAAGAAAAGAGGAAAATACCGCAAGGATGGATATTATAATTATCGTGACACCTGCTATTTTACCTGTCAGATGCATAGAGCCTTACCCTCGGATCAAGGTAATGATACAGGATGTCAACTATGATATTGATAAGGACAAAAACAACAGTGCCTATGATTATACACCCCATGATAACAGGATAATCCCTCTTTATTATCCCGTCCATCGTAAATCTTCCGATGCCGTCCCAGCCGAATATTGTCTCTGTAAGCACGGCGCCGTTTAAATAACTTGCGATATCAAGCCCGATTATAGTGACCAAAGGAATAAGAATATTTCTGAATATATGTATGGCATTAATTCTAAAGACGCTCAGGCCTTTTGCCCTTGCCGTGCCTATAAAAGGCATCTCGCTTATCTCTATTACAGAAGTCCGTGTAACTCTTGCGAGTGTTGCAATGGCAGGAAGGGACAGTGTGAGCGCCGGCATGACAAGAAACCTTATGTCGCCTGTGCCTGATGGAGGGAAAAGTCTCAGTTTCAGACTGAGAAACAGCATTATCATAAGGCCGCTCCAGAACACAGGAACGCTCAAGCCGGTTATAGAGACTGCCGATATAATCCTGTCAACAGGCGTATCTTTTTTATATGCGGCAATAAAGCCTAAAAGGATTCCTGTTGGAACAGCTATAACCATTGCCCCGAATGCAAGTTTCATAGTGTTGGGGAATTTTATGAGGATGTCGTCAAGGACTTTTCTGTTTGTGTAATACGACCTTCCCATCTCACCCTTCATCAGCAGCTTTACGTATCCTGCATACTGGCTGAAGACGTCTTTATCAGCGCCGAGTTGTTTTCTTATCTTTTCTATTACCTCAGGCTGTGCCCTCTCGCCTACCATGCTCTGAACAGGGTCTCCGGGAAGTGCCTTTGTAAGGGAAAATGTAAGAAGCGTAATGCCGAAAAGCAGAAGGACTAAGACAAGAAGCCTTTTTAGGATATAGAGTTTAATAGTTAAAACCTCCTATTTAAAACTATAAAGTAGCATAATCTTTTGACAAAGTATTTTCAAATTTTATCCTTTCCGCAGGGGACTATTGCGTCTTTTTCGCGCAGATTTTTGATGAGGCAATCCGGCTATTGAATTTCTTTTGCTGTAACAATTAATATTGAGGGAAATTCAGGAGGAGACATGAACACACTTATTCCAGTTGAAGTGATTGAAAGGAAAATTCTGCTGATTCGTGGACAAAAGGTCATGTTAGATGCCGACCTTGCAGAGCTTTATGGTGTAGAGGTTAAACACCTAAAAAGACAAGTTAAACGAAATCTTGACCGTTTTCCGGCAGATTTTATGATTCAACTGTCAAAAGAAGAATATGAATATTTAAGGCGCCATTTTGGTACCTTAAAGAGAGGCAAGCATTCCAAATACTTGCCTTATGCTTTTACTGAACAGGGAGTTGCCATGCTATCGAGTGTTCTAAATAGCAAGCGCGCTGTGCATGTCAACCCTTATGACTTCGAAAGGGCTGCTTGTGGTAATCTATGAATGTCTACAATATCGGGGGAACTCCACGGAAGATAGAAGAGATGGAAAAGAAATACGACAGCCAGTTCAAGGTTGTTTTTGACGCTATTCGTCAGCTTATGACACCGCCGGAGACGAAGAAAAGAAAAATCGGCTTTGAGGTCAGGGAGAGCAGGGCGAGATACGGGGTAGCAAGGCGTAGGAGAACCCGTTAGCTTTGCGGCAGTATGAAAACCTGATGTTTCTATTTTGGCTTGGCAGGTGATTTTTTAAAGATAAAAATGTTATAAAGGGCGAGGAAGGAGAGAAAAGGAGATGAATAGTGTTATTGCAAGACCTGACCCTAAAGTTTCTTTGGAAAACGAGAATCTTGAAAATAAGACAAGAAATGGTTTGATGAGATTTGCAGAGGAAATGGATAAGGTGAATATGAGGCTGGTGAGGAAGAGAGAGGAAGACATTTGACTTTCATTGGTATTTATTTTTCTGATATAATGCTGCATCAAAAGTGACTGTGGAGGCTTTGTGGAAGATATTGATAATGCGGATAGACTAATAAGGGTTTCATATAATAATCAAACCCTTCAAAGCCTAAACGAAATATATAAGTCGCTCAATTTAAATCCTGCTTTCCAGAGAAAATCTGTATGGGAAATATCGGACAGAAGAAAATTTATCAAGACTATTTTAGAAGGAATGCCGTGTCCTACCGCGTTTTTATTCAAACGATGGGACAAAAGAAGAAAATGTTATATAAATGATGTAATAGATGGAAAACAGCGCCTTGAAACAGTCTTTTTGTTCTGCAAAAAATTATCGCCTGATAAGATTCAAGTTAGTCCTGAAAGAAAAAAGAAGTTAAAGGAGTTGATTGAAAATTATAATTTTTCGAAGTTATCAAGTATTCAACAAAAGAATTTTTGGAATTTCCTTATACCGACAGGACATATTGAACTTAAAGATGAAAGTGAAGGATCAAACCAAGGCATAGCTGATATTATAGAGGCCTTTGTGCGGATTAATACGCAAGGTAGGCCCCTTTCAAATCAAGAAAGAAGAAATGCAGAGTATATTGATAAACCAGTTTTAAAATTAGCAAAGGAGCTGAGCAAGAAATTTAATGATGTTTTTTACATGTCAAGCGAACAAAAAGGAAGGATGAAAGATACTGAGATTACTTTAGAATTATTAATCTCTATCAATAAAAATGAGATTCTTAACAAGAAATCAGCTATTGATAAAGCACTCGGTGTAGAAATAAGCAATAGGGAACTTAAAACGGCCAAAACAAGATTTCTAAAAATATGTAAAATTATAAAGACCTTAGACTTAGGGAAAAACACAAGATTTATTAGGAAAACCTCAGATTTTTATTCTCTTTTTACAGCTATTATGGAGCTTGAGCATGCGGGTTTTATTTTTCACAAAAATTACGAAAAAGCAAAACAAGAACTTTCTGGGTTCTCGAGTAGGATTGCAGAAATAACAGTTGCACATCAGAATAGAGAATTTAGTTATTTAAAGAAATTTACGAATACCCCTTTTTATAAGTACTGGTCAACAACACAGAAAACTACTGATTCAAAAGAATATAGAAAAATGCGTTGTGAGATATTAAAAGAAATTTTACTGCGAGCATTTAGTAAGAAAAAGGATAAAACTCGTTTATTTAGTATTGCTCAGAAGGAACAAGTTTGGCAACGGTCTAAAAACAAAAAATGTTCATATCCTATCTGTGAAAAAACTCTTCAATGGGAAAATGCAACTATTGACCATATAATACCCTGGTCGCAGGGTGGGCCAACAGACGTTTCAAACGCTCAACTAATGTGCAAGAGTCACAATTCTATGAAAAGGGACAAAGATTTCTCCAAATTTTTTATATCCGATCATTAATCATCACAAAACTAGAAGTTTAAAGTTACAAGAAAACCAGTAGAAACAGGAACCAGTGGAACTAGGCGAAGGTTCGTAGTTCCATATAACATATAATATGACGGGCGGAGGTGAGTGAATGAAAAGAGGAACGAAGAAAGAAGACGCACGGGTGCTCATATCAATGCACATGGATCGTGACCTTTTATAGCGGTTAGACGGAATTGCCGACCGCACTGGGACGCCCAGAGCGGAACTCATCAGAGACGCTTTGCGAATATCTATTGACAGCCTTGAATTCATCGGCGAACGACTTCATAGAGTGGAACTCATCAGAGACGCCTTGCGAATAGCGATAGAGACACTCTCCTCGCAAAAAGCTAAGAAAGGAGCCGCCTGACATGAAAAAAACAAGTTTGAAAAAATAGGGTCAGCGACTATTAAAATCCCTCAAGTGTGTCATTAAATCCTCTCACCCTTCAACCATGTTACTGCCTCTTTTTTCGTCTTAAGCTTACCTTCAAACTGCATCTTTTTCAATCCGTAAATGAGTTTTCCGAGTTTTACTCCCCCTTTAAGCCCTGTTATATCCATAATCTCCTCTGACGTAAGACAACTCCTTTTCCATATCTTATTAAACCATTCTAATTGACTAAGAAGTTTTACATTTTCTGAGAGTATGAGGAGGTCAAAGGCAGAATCTTTTGCTTTAAAGAAAGTGTTAAAAAGATTTTTCTGCGAGAATATATCCTGTTTTTCTGGTTTAGATAGAAGCTTATGAACTATCTTGAGCCTCTCGAATATAACCCTGCTCAATCGCAGTCTGTTTTTGTTCAATGCTGAACTGTAAAGAACCTGCTCAAGTCTGAGAAGACCATGAAAGGTTAGTTCCTGAGAAAAAGGTTTTTCAATATTTCGTTTGAAGTTTAAGGGAAGTTTTTTAATGCACAATTCAAGGGAAGGAATAGTTCTGATATTTTCAAGAAGTCTTTTGTGCGGGATGGACAGAAAACATTCAAGCAGCCTGTCATCCGATGCCGTTTTAAGGGCATTATGAAAGTTTTTGAAATTAAGGAGCTTAAAAAACTCAAGCGTGATCCTTTCAGACGCTGATTTCCTGATTTCTTTTCTCAGATGCCTTACCATTTTTCTTGTTTCCGGCTCTGCCTTCCATCCGAGTTCTGAAACAAAGCGGTAAGTTCTTAGCAGCCTTAACGGGTCATTCCTGAAATTATCTATTGATATAGCTTTAATCCTGTGCTTTGCGATGTCTTTTACGCCGTTAAACGGATCAATAATGCCTGTGCCGGGTGACCATGCGATGGCATTCATTGTGAAATCTCTCTCAGCAAGATTATCTCTGATTCCGGACTTAAGCTCCGTAAAATCAAGGGCAAGCCCATTTTTGAGAACAATCCTTATCATTTGTTCTTTCTTGAGTTCAACGGTTGTTCCCTTCTCGGGTGTCAGCCCAAGAGCGGAAGAAACGAGTACGGCAAATTGCCTTATGTCTCCTCTTNNCATTTTTTCCCAATGAGAATATCCCGCAGATACCCTCCGACTATATAAACCTCTCTGCCAAGGGAGAGTATTTTAGAGTTGATTCTTTTCCCAAGAATGATTTTTTTGATATCAATCATATTCAGGTTATATCTTAACAGAAAAACTAAAAACAGAAGGTGTATAATAGCCTGATTTCTGCAGCAAAAGGAACCCTCTAACTCATTGACACTCTTAGATTTTTGCTGATATACTTCAAAAAGTAAGAAGTGATAATAAAGGGTTGAAAAGTTTAAAGGCTTCAGATTGTTTTTATGAATAATGTGAGAAAAAACAACAAAACAAAGGATATACTTGCCCTTATTCTTGCCGGGGGAAAAGGAGAGAGGCTTCATCCCTTAACTATTCACAGGGCCAAACCGGCTGTTCCGTTCGGAGGAAAATACAGGATAATTGATTTCACATTGAGCAACTGTATCAATTCAGGCATCAGGAAAATAGCAGTGCTTACACAATACAAGTCTCTTTCATTGAACAGGCACCTTGCACTTGGCTGGGAGCATCTGCTCAGTCCGGAGCTTGACGAATTTATCATATCTGTCCCTCCACAGAAGCGTGTGGATGAGAGGTGGTATGAAGGAACGGCTGATGCGGTGTATCAGAATATATATTTTATAGAAAAGGAGGCGCCTGCCTATCTGCTTATTCTCTCAGGGGACCATGTGTATAAGATGGATTATTCCGAGATGTTCAATTTCCATCTCAGCAAGGGCGCAGCCGGGACGATTGCAGCAATAGAGATGGACAGGGAGAAGGCATCGTCATTCGGTGTTGTTGAGGTTGATGAAGAATCAAGGATAATAGGATTTAAAGAGAAACCTAAAAAGCCAAAGTCAATGCCCGGCTCTCCAAATCAGGCTCTTGTTTCAATGGGAGTGTATCTGTTTAATCCTCAGGATCTATTAAGCGAACTTATGAGTGATGCGTTTTGTTCAACAGCTCATGATTTTGGGAAAAATATTATACCCGATATGATTAAGACTAAAAAACTTTTTGCCTATAATTTCAGGGATGAGAATAAAAAGGAGGCAAAATACTGGAGGGATGTAGGCGCCATCAGCGGCTATTGGGAGGCAAACATGGACATTGCCTCTGTTGACCCGATGTTCAATCTGTACGATAAGAAATGGCCGATAAGGACATATCAGCCTCAGCATCCACCCGCAAAATTTGTTTTTGCACAGGAGCGTAAAGGCGGAAGGCTCGGCATTGCATTGGATTCCATTGTTTGTGACGGATGTATCATAAGCGGAGGCCGTGTGCAGAACTCTGTGCTCTCTCCTAATGTGAGGGTTAACAGCTGGGCGGATGTGAGAGAGTCGGTGCTCATGGAGAATGTTGAGATAGGAAGGCATTGCAAAATAAAGAAGGCAATAATAGACAAGGACGTCTGTGTGCCGGAAGGAACAGTAATCGGTTATGACATTGAAAGCGACAAAAAACTATTTCACGTTAGTCCTGAGGGTGTAGTCGTGATTCCTAAAGGTGTGAAGATTAAATGAGTCTTGTTGGAAGGCTTGAAGACCTTGCCCTCTCTGACATTTTCCAGATACTGAGTATCGGGAAAAAGACAGGGACGCTTGTAATTAATGGGGCATCAGGAAACGCTATGATTGTGTTCAGGAACGGCCTTGTTGTCAGGGTTGAGACTACTCAACTCGAAGGAACACTGGGGCACGACCTCCTTAAAAGCGGCACAATAAAAGAATCAATGCTCCAGATGGCTCTGGAAGTAAAAAAAAAGCTGCCCACAACGTCTGCGGCAGAGATACTTTTTGACCTCGGCGCTGTAAATAGCGACACACTGGAAAAGGCTTCCAAAAAGAGGATAGAAAAAGTTGTTTATCATCTTCTGCTCTGGCATGAAGGGGATTTCCAGTTTGAGCTTGATGATCTTGAACTGAAAGACAGTATACAGATAGAGGATCTTGGATGGGAAGTCTCAAAGGGAATCAGCCCTGAGTATCTTCTCATGGAGGGCGCGAGGATACATGATGAATCAGCACAGCATGAATTTGTTTCTAATGAGGAACTGACAGGAGAAACAGCAGAGGAAGGCGGGTGGGAATCAGACTGGGGCGGGCATACAGTTGCAGAAAGGAAAGACATCTCAGCCCTCAAGTCGCTTACACAGGAATTAAGATTCCCGAATTCAGCTTCCGAGATAACGCTTCTCATTCTCAGATTTGCGAGCGATATTTTCCAGAGAGGTGTTCTGTTTATGGCCGGAGAAAATGAGATGGCAGGACTTGGACAGTTCGGGCTTGAGATAGAAAGAGCTGACGAGAAGATAAGAGAGACGGCTCTTCCGCTGAAAGACAGTCCGTTTTTCACAAGGATTATTAATGAAGTGCAGTCATACAAAGGTCCGATGGAAAAAGACAAAATAACGGAAATGATGATTAAGGAATTCGGAGGAAGCTGGCCGTCTGAAGTTGGGGTTTTCCCTATCATTGCAGAGGGAAGAGTCGCTGCGATGCTTTATTGCGATAATATGCCGGCAGGCGAGCCTATTGCTGAGACAGAAGGGCTTGAGATATTTATAAGCCAGGCAGGGCTTGCGCTTGAAAAATCACTTCTTCAGCGCAGGCTTCAGGAAATGCAGAAAAGCATGGAGAACAAAAATCCCCCCCTTACCCCCCTTTAGTAAAGGGGGGATTTGTGATGATTTTTTTACTGACATCTGCTAAAATGCTGCTAACCCATTAAAAATAAATTAAAAATGCAAAAATCAAAATGCAATCCCGAAATTTATTCAGGACAAAATTCAAAGACTTTCCTTAGTTTTGCATTTTTAATTTTAAACTTCGAATTTCTTTCGGAGGTTATGTGAAATCAATTCTGATAGTTGAAGACTCGACCACTACCCGCTCTCTGGTAAGGGCAGTTTTAGAGGAGCTCGGAGACTTTGACATCGTTGAGGCGCCCACAGGCTTTGACGCCTTAAAACTCCTTCCTACTCAGGACTTTGATCTGGTTGTCACAGATATTAACATGCCTGACATAAACGGTCTTGAACTGATAAATTTCGTGAGGAGCAACCAGAGGTACAGCAATATACCGCTTATTATAGTTACCACTGAGAGGAGCGAGGAAGATAAAAAGAGGGGAATGGCGCTTGGCGCAACCGCATACGTAACTAAACCATTCAAGGCTCCGGAACTACAGGACATCGTAAGGAAAGTACTGAACTTATGAGCTCAGCCAAAGAGGAGTTTATAGCTGAAGCATCAGACCTCCTTGAAGAATCTGGCAGACTGATTCTTGAGATACAGGATGCCTTTCAAACAGGCCCGAATCCCGACAGTGTTAATGCGCTGTTCCGTTCTATACATACACTAAAGGGGCTTTCAGGGCTTTTCGGGCAGCAGGGCATCTCAGACCTCAGCCACGCTCTTGAGTCCCTGCTTGATGGGATACGGCTCGGCAAGATTGATGTTTCGGATGAAGTTGTAAGATTCCTGTTTAATAATATTGACATACTGAGGTCGCTTGTTGAAGAACTCAGCAAGGATAAAGACAAAGAACAGGATGTAACCGGACATCTTAACAATATAGAGGTATTCAGAAATTCTCTCTCAGGGAAAACAAAGGGGCCTGAGCTTAAGGGTGTTATTGATGAATCCATACTCATGGTCCTGTCGGAGTACGAAGAGCACAGATTAAAGACACTACATTCCACCAGCTATTGCACCACTCAGCACTTCGCTCGGTGAAGCATAATTTAAACACTTTCGCGGCCGGTTGTTAAGCCTTTTTTCCACGCACTTAACTTCATTGTAGCCAAC
>DOHC01000070.1 GCA_003535475.1 Nitrospiraceae bacterium | reverse complement strand
TTCCCAAGCTGAAGGTCGCGGGTTCGAATCCCGTCGCCCGCTCCATAAATAGTGAATTCTTAGCGTATTGATGAGTAAAACAGGTATGCTTTTTGCTTTACATGACGATACCTCTGTGATAAAATTTAGACAATATGAAAAATAAAATACTGCTGATTCTCTCCCTGCTTTTACTCTCTTTTGTGTTTCTGTTTTTCGGCAATAACAAGGGATTGGAGAAGGACCTGCTGGTAAAAGGAGGCTCTTTTATAGAGGGCTTGAAAATTATCCATAAAAAAAATGGAACCAGCATGTGGGCGCTCAATGCCAGCAGGGCTGATATTATGGAAGGCAGTGACAGGGTAAAGCTTAACGACGTGGTTTTGACGGTTGAAAATAAAGATATGACGATATACTCGCCTGAGGGATTTTATAATATGGAAAGCAGAGACCTGACTCTGAACGGGAAGATAAAGGCGGTCTCAAAAGAATATACAATTATAACCGAATCTGTGGAGTGGAACCAGTCTAAGGGAGAGATTAAGACTAAGGAAGATGTGAAGATTGAAAGTAAAAAATTTAATGTTGAAGGATCAGGCATGGAGGCAGATTCGGAAGAGAAAGTGAGGATACTGAAAAATGTTAAGGCAACTTTTTACCGTTAGTGTCTTTATCAGCATTGTTCTGGCAGGCAGTATATTTGCCGAGGAGAAAACAGAACAGATAAAAGGGCCCATAGTAGTAACTTCACAGACACTCTTGTCGGACAATAAGGCCCGTACTGCCCTTTTTGAAGGCTCTGTTGTTGCAAAGACTGAAAATATGACGCTTTACTCTGATAAAATGCTTGTTTATTATGCGGAAGGAAGCGGCAATGTGACAAAGATAGAAGCAGAAGGCAAAGTGAAGCTCGTTAAGAAAGACCTTGTTGTTACATCAAAGGTTGCAAACTATTTTGCGGATGAGGAAAAGATCATCTTTACCGGTGAGCCGAAGGCAGTACAGAAAGGCGATATCATTACAGGGACCAAGATGACATACTTTATGAAAGATGACCGTTCTTTTGTGGAAAACAGCAGAGTTTTGCTTGAAAATAAAAAAGGGAAATAGATGCATGTTCTTGAAGTAAAAGGCATCACAAAGAGCTACGGCAAAAGATGTGTTGTCAAAAATCTCAGCTTATACGTAACCACAGGCGAGATTGTCGGCCTGCTCGGTCCAAACGGCGCAGGTAAGACTACGACATTTTATATGATTGTCGGGATGATAAAGCCGGAAAACGGCAGTATTTTTCTTGACGGCGAGGACATCGGCCAGCTTCCGATGTATCAGAAGGCGCGCAGGGGGATAGGCTATCTTCCGCAGGAACCATCCATATTCAGAAAGCTTACTGTAAGGGATAATCTAAGGGCTGTGCTTGAGATAAAAGGGTATCCTGACGCAGATATTGCCGGCATGGTGGAGGACCTGCTTGATGAGTTCAATCTCAGAGGGTTTGCAGACAGGAATGGTTACAGGCTTTCAGGCGGAGAACGAAGAAGGACGGAGATAGCAAGGGCGCTTGCGCTGAAACCTACGTTTATACTTTTTGATGAACCATTTACAGGCATTGACCCGATTGCGATAATAGAGCTTAAGAAAATGCTGACCTATCTTAAGAATAAAGGTCTCGGCATACTTATAACAGACCATAATGTAAGGGATACGCTTTCAATAACAGACAGGGCATACATAATAAATAACAGTGAAGTGCTTGCAGAGGGCGCTCCTGAAACGATAATCGCTAACCCTCAGGTAAAAGAAGCATATCTTGGAGAGGAATTCAGGCTTTAATGGCTCTTGAGCATAAATTAAGTCTTAGGCTTTCTCAAAAACTTATTCTTACCCCCCAGCTTCAGCTTGCAATAAGGCTGTTGCAGATGCCCCAGCTTGAGCTGTCGCAAACCCTTGCGCAGGAACTCGTTGAGAATCCGTTTCTGGAAGATGTTCAGGAAGAAAATACAGGGGAAGAACTTGTAGGAGAAGAGAGAGAGACTGCTGAGACTGACTCCGGGCAGCTCGGAGACGATGCAGAGTCTCCCCTTGAAAAGATGATATCGGGTTCAGCCGACTTTAATGTTGATGAATATTTTGACGACAGAAGCAGTGACGGAAGAGACCTTGGATATTTCGGGCAGGGGACGAATACCCCTGTTTCTTTTGAGCATTTTGCGAGCAAAACTCCTGATATTTATGACCATCTTCTGTGGCAGTTGAGATTGTCCGACGCTGGAGAGGACATCAGGTTGATAGGAGAAGCTGTAATAGGCAATATAGATGAGAACGGCTATCTCACAGCTACGGATGAAGAGATTGCAGAAATTGCGAATGAGAACATTATTAACGTAAAGAAGGCAGTTGATGTCGTGCAGAGTTTTGACCCTCCGGGCATAGGCGCAAGAGACCTTAAGGAGTGTATGATACTGCAGATCAAGCTGCTGGGACTTACAGGAAGTCTTGCTGAGAGAATTGTTTTGAACAACATGGAGGAGCTTAAAAAGAAGAACTATCAGCAGATAGCGCGGCTTTACAGCACGCCTGTTGATGAAGTGCTTGCTGCTGTTAAGGTCATTGAGGGTTTGGAGCCAAGGCCGGCAAGGAATTTTTTTAGTACGAATACCGATTATGTTATACCCGATGTATTTGTGATTAAGACTGATGAGGGATATCAGATTGTTCTGAATGAAGAGAGACTGCCGAAACTGAGAATAAACAGCTACTATAAAAAACTTCTGCTCCAGAAGAATTCTTTTTCAAAAGAGGAAAGGCAATTCCTTGATGAAAAATTGCGCTCTGCCTCTTGGCTGTTAAAAAGCCTTGATCAGAGGAATAGGACGATATACAGGGTGACAGAGAGCATAATTAATTTTCAGCGGGATTTTTTTGACAGAGGCGTCCAGCATATGAAGCCTTTGAACCTCAAAAATGTTGCGGGGGAACTCAGTCTGCACGAAAGCACTATCAGCAGGGTTACGTCCAATAAATATCTGTCCTGCAGTTATGGTGTTTTCTGTTTTAAGTTTTTTTTCTGCAGCGCCCTGCAGAGCGATACGGGATCAGTCTCCTCCACCTCTGTAAAAGACCTGATAAAGAAGATAGTATCAGAGGAAGACCACAGGAAGCCATTGAGCGACCAGCGCATCACCGAACTGCTTAAAAGCCAAAACATAGTAATAGCAAGGAGAACAATCGCAAAATACAGAGATGAGCTTAAAGTGCCGTCTCAGAATCAGAGAAAGAGATCAGAATAAAAGGAGGATAATTATGAATATAATAATCAATGGGAGGCATCTGGATTTAACTCCAGCGCTTAAGAATTATGCGGAAGAGAAGATTAAAAAGTTTGAGCGGTATTCTTCAAATATTACCGAGGCAGTTGTGACTCTCAGCATAGAAAAATACAGGCAAAAGGCAGAGGTATTGCTGAAAGCTAATGGAGTTATGATACAGGCAGAGGGAGTCACCGCTGAAATCTATTCTTCGATAGACGAAGTGGTTGAAAAACTTGAGAAGCAGGTAAAGAAATATAAAGAAAAACTTGTATCCCACAGAAAAGGCGAAGGGAAGAATATAGAGGAGGCATCACAGGAAGCGCCGCAGGAAACAGGCGGGATCATAAAGAGGAAGCGGTTTGACATGAAACCCATGGGGCCGGATGAGGCGGTAATGCAGATGGAGCTCATCGACAAGGATTTTTTTGTTTTCACCAATGAAGTGAGCGGCGATATCAATGTTGTATACCGCAGGCGCGATGGGAACTTCGGGCTCATAGAGCCCGTGAAATAGGGAATAAGAACTTGTCTAAAAAAACTCATAAAATGGTGTATTATGTCATGCTGAACTTGTTTCAGCATCCTGAAATAAATTCAGGGTGACAAATCAGTACTTTTTAGACAGGTATCGTATATCTTCTATGAAATTGAAACCGACAATAGTTATAATTACCGGTCTTTCAGGCTCGGGGAAGACTGTTGCATTAAGGGCGCTTGAGGACAGCGGTTTTTTTTGTGTTGATAACCTTCCTGTCACGCTTATTAATTTATTTGTATCCAGACTGCCAAAGAAAGACAATATAATAAAAATAGGAGTCGGCATTGACATAAGAGAGCATGCATTTCTCTCAAGCATGAATTCTGCGCTGCGGCTCCTGAAGAAGAAATACAGAACCGAAATCGTATTCCTCGAGGCGGAGAAAGGTGTTCTTGTAAGGAGATTCAAAGAGACAAGAAGGCCGCATCCTTTGTCTTCAGGCAGCGCTAACCTTGATGCCTCCATAGAGAAAGAAAAAGAAATGCTTTTGCCTCTCAGAAGGGAGGCGGACAGGATTATAGATACATCATCTTACACGCCCCATCAACTTAGGCATCTGATTACTTCGTTATACAGCGATACCAGGAAGTCCAATGCTATGTCATTAACGTTTATATCTTTTGGGTATAAGTTTGGTGTTCCCCAGAACATTGACCTTCTCTTTGATGTGAGGTTTATTCCAAATCCAAACTTTATCCCTGAACTTAAAGAACTGCGTGGAATAGACACTCCTGTTAAAAGATTTATTTTTGAGAAGCCTCAGACAAAACAATTTATCAAAAAACTTAAAGAGCTTCTTAATTTTCTCATCCCGCTCTATATAAAAGAGGGCAAGGCGTATCTTACTGTCGGTATCGGATGCACAGGCGGACGGCATCGTTCTCCTGCGATAACCGAAAAAATAGCAGCGCTTATAGAAAAACATCCTGTTGAGATTAGCACTGTACATCGTGACCTGTAGGCAAAAGAAGATTGGAAAGCAGGGTTAAAGGCACTAAAGAAAGGCAATGGCAGGATTTAAACTCTTCATGTGGTATCTGAAAACCATGCCAAGCAGGAGGCAGGATGTTTAAATGTCTTAAGATATTGATTGCTTTTATTATCCTTGCGGTTCTTTTGTATATAGGACATGGATTTATATTAAAAGAGGCAGGAAGATTTTTATATTATAAGGATGAACTTAAGCCTGCAGATGTCATAGTTGTGCTTGCAGGTGAAGAAACAGAGAGGGTTGAGCACGGAGTAAAACTTTTCAGAGAAGGATGGTCAAGAAAGGACAGAATGATACTGACAGGAGGGCCGCTTGTCTGGAAGTATACATGGGCGTCATTGATGCAGGAACATGCAGTGCATCTCGGTATGCCAAGGAATGCGATTATGCTTGCGGATAAATCAAGAACTACTGAAGAAGACGTGATCTTTACAAAAGAGCTAATGGATAAGCATGGTTATAAATCATGCATAATTGTCACTTCTCCTTATCACAGCAGACGGGCATTGAAAATATTCAAGAGGGGCATGGGCGATAAGATAAAGATAATAAGCGCGCCTGCCGAGGAGAGCTGGTTTAGGTTTGATGAGTGGTGGAAGAGGGAAAGAGACAGGGCGAGAGTCATGGATGAATATTCTAAGTTTATATGGCTGTTGATTTTTGGATTTAAAAATGGGGCGCCAGTCTGAAACGGAGGATTTAAATGGGAATTTCTAAAGAACTCATGGAGATTCTTGCATGTCCGGCTTGTAAGAATGAAGTGCACCTGACAGAGGACGGGAAATGGCTGGTTTGCAGCCGATGCAGACTTAAATATCCGGTAATGGAAGATATCCCTGTAATGCTTATTGATAAAGCAGAACCATTTGATAAGTAAGATAATTTCACTCTTGTCTAAAATATGAGATTGCTTCGCTCTCCTCGCAATGACACCTTACTTATTGCGTTTGTATTAGCCCGGATATGGATTTCATAAATTCTTCCGCTGCTTTTTCAATGGGATACTCTTCTGCTTTGAGTCTTGCCTTATATCCCATTAATTCGCGATTGGAAAGTGCCTTGCCTATTTTTTCAGTTAGAGCATTATAGTCCGTTAAGTCTTCCAGTACAAAGCCTTCCTCTCCATTTTGTATCAGTTCAGCCACCCCGTTGTTTCTGGT
>DOHC01000288.1 GCA_003535475.1 Nitrospiraceae bacterium | reverse complement strand
GGCCCGGCTGGAATGAGCCTTGCATGGCAGCTTGCATTAAAGGGACATACTGTTGACCTCTATGAGTCATCAGGGAAGCTCGGTGGTAAGATAGAACTCTGCATTCCGAGAGAGCGCCTGCCTCATGAGATACTTGAAAAAGAAACATCAAGATTCAAAGAGCTTGGAGTGAATCTGCATCTGAATACAAAGATAGATAAAAATAAATTTAACGCAATTTATAAAGGACATGAGATCGTTGCCCTGGCTTGCGGAGCGCACCAACCGAGAAAGATTACATTCCCCGGCTCAGATGATACGGTGTCAGCCTATGATTTCCTCAAAGACATAAACCTTGGAGAAAAACCTGAACTTAAAGGCAAGAAGGTCGTTGTTATAGGCGCAGGAAATGTCGGAATGGATGCAGCTTCAGAGGCGTATAACAGCGGCGCCGAATCAGTAGTTGCTGTTGATATCCAGAAACCATCCGCATTCGGCGAAGAGATGAAAATAGCAATGGCAAAAGGAACCCATGTGCTCTGGCCCAAGCTTACAGACAGATATGATAAAAAAAACAGGAAGCTTTTTTTCAAGGATGGTTCATCAATTGATGCAGACTTTGTTGTAATGGCAATTGGAGATATACCGCAATTAGATTTCCTTCCTCAATCTGTGCATACAGAAAAAGGATGGATTCCTGTGAATGAAAATTACCAGACATCAGACGTAAAGGTCTTTGCCATAGGCGATGTGACAGGCCTTGGCCTTGTGACACACGCTATCGGCCATGGCAGGCTTGCAGCAGACTACATAAACTATCTGATAATGCATGCCCCACGGTGGCCGGAAATAAAACAGCCGATAGCATATGAGCGAATAAAAACAGAATACTACGATGCCTGCCGCGGTGATTTCACAATCGCAAAGGAAGCAGAGAGGTGCATGTCCTGTGCTACATGCCGTGATTGCCGCATGTGCGAAGCAACATGCTACTGGCAGGCAATAAGCAGGGTTGAACATAAAGACGGCTCGTACGAATATGTTGTTGATGATAACCTCTGCATAGGCTGCGGTTTCTGCGCAGGAATATGCCCATGCGGTGTATGGGAGATGGTGGAGAACGTTTAACTTTGATAGATATGCCGATACACAAACACTAAGAGCGATTTATGAGGCAGGGGCGTGTGCACAATAGCCACCCTCCTCTGCTGTCCCCCTGAGAGATGTGACGGATAAGCATTTACCTTGTCGCCAATTCCCAACATCTGAAGAAATTCTTCTGCCTTTTTATCATTGTTAAGTTTTCCTTGAGAACCAAAAAGGCCGGGAAAGCGCCAGTTAATAATGGGAAATGATGAAAAGTGCGATAACAAGTTCAAATTTTTAAACATTTCTAATGACAAAATCTACCATGAGCCATAAATATTCGGATGAAACAAAGAGGGGGGCGTGCCTGAATGCGCAGGCACGCCCCCCTCTCCAAAGCAAATCTGTCGTTATCTGTCGAGAGACACTTTCTTGGTTATTGAATGTATCTGATACTTATTAGCAGGATTGGCTGCTTCATAGAAAAGCTCTACAGTTACCATTGCTTCTCTTATTCCTGCGGGAAGATCAAATTCTATAGCCTCTTTCTTGACCTGGGCAGGCTGCAGGCTCGTGTCGCGCACGTTTGCAACCTTCCACTGAGCGCCGTATTTCATCTTCGTATCGCGACAGTTCGTTGCCTGAGGATGATAATGTTTTTCAACTTTGCCTATCTCTTTTCCATCAGTTGTTTTTGCGGTCACTACCATGACCACTCTGTTGTGGGATGGTCAGCCGTCAGGAATTCTGTGTCCTGCCGTGTGCGTAATCTTCGTATTAACCACTACCTTGGAAATATATGTTCCTGCCTTCCGAAGCCATTCATACCCGAGTGTCTGAATGTCCAGGCTGATTGCCTTTGCAAGAAGCTCCGAGGTTCCCTTATCATCATTAAAGTTTGGAGCAATNNGCGCCTTTCTGCATATGGCAGTCCTGACATGTCTGTGCTCCGCCCGATGGAATATATGAATGCAGATAGCTTCCGTAAAGGTTGGCGCACTGAAAAGGCTGATCAAATTCTAAGTTTGGGCCAAGGCCGTGACACTGGCCGCAATATACCGAATCCTTGAATATTTCGCTCTTTTCAACAGCCTTATATTTTCCATCAGGATGCTGGGCCACTGCCTTTGAGCTGTAAAGAATATGCTTTCGGGGCTCTCCGAGTTCTCTCTTGTGAATAATTGCCTTTGTATTGTGGCAGACAAGACATGTGATTTGAAGTTTTCCGACCTTGGCCGAATCCTTGGCAAGAAGAGCCTCCGTCAACTCGACTGCGACTGAGTCTTCCGCAGATATAACGGCCTGAGGAAGATGACACTTAAAACAGGGAAAATTCTTGATTGTCATTTTCTTAGGGTCATCTTCCGAAAAGGCGGTGCTGCCCGGCGTTCCTTTTTTTAACGCAAGCGGGGTAAGCATTAATCCTCCCTTTACACCCATCAACGGCCTGGCATGATGCGACTTCTCCCATTGTTCATAAATCTCTACATGACATTTTTTGCAGCTTGACGAATCATACATATTTGCAAGTTCGTCGATGGTCTTTGCCTTTTTTGCCTCTGCTGTTAACGGCAGTGCAATAAAAAATGAGATTAAAACTAACATTAATAATCTCATAAACTAAACCCTCCTTGTTTTTAAAGTCTTGAAACCAAATCAGAATAACCTACTGAGACTAATTTCCTCCCCTTTCGAATTTTTTTCTTAATAAGCCATGTGAGCATAATTGCCGAACATCTTAACTCTCTTGATCTACCACCTCCTTGTTGAACTTGAGGGCATCCATAGGATTCTTCTTGTCATAATATTTACTTATTGACGCAACTTTGTCAATGTCAAGTTAGAACTTTAGGCCTACAAATGCTCGTCTGTTTCATCCAGAAGTTGTTTTATATATTTCAGCGCCTCTTCGGCGGCTTCCTCATCCACTTTCTGTATGGCAAACCCTGCATGCACAAGGACAAAGTCTCCAATCTTTGCATCATGAGGCATAAGGAGAAGGCTTACGCTGCGTTGTGCGCCATAGACCTCAACAGTAGCATTCAAATCCTGAATCCCTATTATTTTAGATGGAACTGCAAGGCACATTTTTCTCCTTTTAAAATAGTCTAATGCATTGCTTAATACTCTGTAAACCGGCTCGCGAATTAAGGCTCTGCTGTTATTTGCGAATAATTTTCCAGCGCTTTTATTTTCTTGAGTTCATCAAAGACAAGCTCTTTAACCTTAGGCATTGCCATTGTGACTTCATCTGACAGTTCAAGCCCCAATAAAATGTTTTTCGGCTGTACAGCTATAATCACTGTTTTTGGCTTTGCGCCTGTAAGCGCAGCCATCTGAAGTACGTCTGTTAGGCTTATCTGGTGAAGTGATAATTTTTGCTCTGACCGAAAATTCATATCATCAGGCGAGAATCTGAATATTGATCCCGGCGCGTCACCAGCCTCTACAACATCTATTACAATCAGATAATCAATTGAACGGAATTCAGGAATAAGCTGGTGGCTTACTGTTCCGGTTTCAAGTATCTGAACATTGGGAGGAAACGCGGTTTCTTCAAGCGATTGAATTAAGCGTACGCCGAAGCCGTCATCTCTGAGCAGAATATTTCCCACGCCGAGAATTAAAACTTTTGGGGGAGGCAGCGTTCCTCCCCCATTTTTTCCCTCTATCATCATGAAGTCTTTTTTATCTTGTAGCCTGTAAATATTGACATGAAAGTCTTATCCTTGTTGACAACTGTCTGTAACAGGCTCATATACACATGCACACCCGCAAAAATCAGGAAGACCCACATTGAAAGGAAATGCCATATTCTTGTGTAGGATTCACCGCCGAGCATTGTATTTACCCATCTGAAACTCTCCTGAGCATTGATGAATCCGAACGCATTTCCTTTATAAAGTGCGGCGCCTGTGAATGTTGTGAAGATTATCAGTGCTGCAATAAAGAGATAGGCAAACGCCTGGAGAGGATTATACTTCCTGTAATCTTTGTGTGTATCATTTACGAAGAGGTAGTAAGCGAGCATATCAGGAAGGTCTTTCAGATTTTTGGTTATGCTGAAGTCTTTCCAGTCTCTGTCAAATGCAGAGTTGAATGCCATGTATACTCTTACAGCAAGCCCAAGGACAAGCGCATATGCAGCAACAGATCGGAAAAATCTCATCCAAGACATTACCGCGCTTTCAGCGCCCCCGCTGATAAACGGCCAGTGGATGTAAAACCCTGTGAATACGAGTATCGATATTGCAATAACCCTGACCCAGTGCTCTGCTCTTAACGCCAAACTCCATCCATATTTAAGTTCATTTGCCATATCGCCTCCCTATGACACCTTAAATTCCATTATCCTGTTGGATTCGGGATGTATCACGTGGACTGTGCACGCAAGGCACGGATCAAATGAATGCACAACCCTCAATACCTCAAGAGGTTTCTCAGGATTAACTACTGCCGTTCCTACAAGCGCCTCCTCAATCGGTCCCCTTACCCCTTTGTCATCCCTCGGGCAGACATTCCATGTCGTAGGCACAACGCACTGGTAGTTTTTAATCTTCTTACCTTCAACATCTAACCAATGCCCGAGTGCTCCTCTGGGAGCTTCCCATAACCCGATGCCTTTTGCCTTGTCAGGTATTTCGTAAGGCGTATAAACCTCTGCCTTGCCTTTTTTGATATTCTCTACAATATCCAGTCCCCACTGATACATGGCATCAGCAACCATCTTGCATTCAAGCGCGCGGGCCGCAATCCTGCCGACCACACCCAAAAGAACCTGCGGCTTTCCTGCGTGCCCGATTGCAGCCAATGTATTGTCAATCAGTTTTTTCGCTGTTGGCTGTCCCGATGCATACGCCACGAGCATTCTTGCAAGGGCGCCGACCTCCATTGGTTTATTCTTCAATCTTGGCGCCTTTGCCCATNNATATCCTGTATATTCCGGGTCTGTTTCACCCACGCTTGGATTCAGGGGCTTAGCGCCCTTGTACCAGCTGTGCGCTGTATGCTCTGCCACATCCTCTGGTTTTGCATCCTGCACCTTAGGGAAACTGTCGGCAAATATGGCTCCTCTCGGCAAGAGCCTCTTCTTCGGATCAAAGGATGTGTCCTCAAAGACTCCCCATGACAGGAAATTAGCATGTCCCTTGCCTACCCCTACATAGTCAAGATAATAAGGGGCAACTGCAAGCACATCT
>DOHC01000080.1 GCA_003535475.1 Nitrospiraceae bacterium | reverse complement strand
GGCTTTCCCAGAAAGGCTCGCCTTCTTTTGATGCCTTCCAGAGCGCAAAGTCCATAGGATCTTTTTTTCTTTCATCCACCTCAACCCTTGCGCCTGCCATCATATCTTCCTTGTCTCTCTTTGACAGCTTCCCGTATTCAGGAAATTTATTTACCTCAAAATAGACGCTTCCGTCCCTCTCGTAGGCATATCCTTTATCTATAAGCCCCTTTACAATCTCTATCATCTCTTTAATATGCTCTGTAGCCTTGGGCTCTATGTCAGCGCGCGCAACCCCGAGGCTGTCCATGTCGCTGTAGAATTCTTCAGTGTATTTCCTTGCAACCTCATTCCACGGAATTCCCTCTTTATTTGCCCTGTTGATTATCTTGTCGTCAATATCAGTGAAATTCCTTACGAATGTCACATTAAAACCCCTGTGCCTGAGGTATCTCTGGATAACATCAAACACTATTGCGCTTCTTGCGTGTCCAATATGGCAGCTGTCATAAACAGTGACGCCGCATACATACATATTCACCCTGTCTTTATTCAGAGGGATAAAGTCTTCTTTTTCCGCTGTGAGAGTGTTATAGACCTTCATCTTTCCTCCTGTCTTCTGAGCCTTCTCTATTGCATCCATCTTCTTTGTAAGGGCATCAACGTGTGATTCCAGTTCCTTCAGTTTTTCTGAAAGAGGGTCTGGGAAATAGTCATAAAACTCAACAAGCCCTTCTTCTGTAGTCATCCTTATAACTTTCTTTCTTGTCACCCTTCCGGGCACTCCGACGGAGATGGAATTATCAGGCACATTTTTAAGTATCACGGAGTTTGCCCCTATTATCGAGTTGTCTCCTATCTTTATCGCACCGAGTATTTTTGCGCCTGCGCCGACGGTAACGTTATTGCCAAGCGTGGGATGCCTTTTGCCTTTTTCTTTTCCGGTTCCGCCTAATGTCACCCCCTGATACAGAAGAACATTTTCCCCGATTTCTGTTGTCTCTCCAATCACAACACCCATGCCGTGGTCAATGAAAAGGCCTGGGCCTATCTTTGCCGCAGGATGTATCTCAATGCCTGTAAAAAGCCTTACTATGTGTGAGAGGAATCGCGGGATTACAGGGATGCGGAGGGTCCAGAGCATATGGTTTATCCTGTGAAGGAGTATTGCGTGGAAACCCGGATAGGCGAACATCACCTCAAGGCTGTTTTTTGCTGCAGGGTCTTTCTCGAAAACAGCCTTAAAATCTTGCCTTATATCTCCCCACAAGCCCATGGATACGTATTATACAATAAAAACATTATTTGCTTTAAAGATGATTCATAGAGAGCAATCTGCAATAAAACAAAATAGTCTTCATTCGTATTTTCCCATATCCTTCTCTGAAAGTCCGAAGTAGTGGCCGACTTCGTGGATGAGTGTCTTCCAAATCTGTTCAACAAGCTCCTCTTCCGTTGAGCATATGTCTTCGATGTTCCTCTGATAAAGGATTATCCTGTCAGGCAGCGGATAAGGAATGGTAAAAAACCCTTCCTTATCCGCATGGGGAACTCCGCTGTAGAGCCCGAGCAGGCGATTTCTCTTTAAGTTCAATCTTTCTGCATCTTCCCTGCATGGATAATCCTCTACGGCGATCGTAATATTCAGGAAATATTTTCTGTAATCTTCAGGCAATCTTTCAAGAGCCCTTTCTGCAAGCTCTCTGAATCGCTCCCTGTTTACCCTGAAAGCCATACCTTATTTTACAAAAATACTGTAGAAGTTGATTGATAAAATAGGCGTCTTCTCCGCATCTCTTATCAACCTTTAATGTCGTACATTTATACAAAACAATTTCTGGTATCATATCCCCTATGAGTGAAATAAAAATAGAGCCCTCTGAACTAAGACAGATGATTGCTGATTATATGGAGAACGGGTTTCTTGAAAACATCATTGACATGTTCAAGTATGACAACTCTCTCTATTTTTTAGTCGGAGAACTCATGACAGATGAAAGAGTGAGGGTGAGGCTCGGCATGTCTGCACTGGTGGAGACCCTGAAGAAAGAAGATCCGGAAAATATTCACAAGTCTGTACCTGATATCCTGTCACAACTAAAAAATCCCAAACCTGTAGTAAGAGGCGATGCCGCTTATCTCCTCGGCATTATAGGACATAAGGAATCTATCCCTATGCTTGAAGCAACAGCAAACAATGACAAAAGTGAAGATGTAAGGCTCATTGCAAAAGAAGCAGTTGAGGATATTAAAAACAGATAAGCGTTAATTATGCGCTTTCCATTTAACATTCACCACAAATACCGACGGTGAACCTACATTTCACTTAAAATTGCTTTGCGCCAGAAGCGCCCTTTTTCTGTCTCATAACAGAAAGACGGAATACGATAGCTGCTGTCACAAGCACTAACGCAGATCCTGAAAAAGACACGCCGTAACCAAAATAATAAGCGACAATGCCTGAAACCAGCGGCCCGGTTGTGTGTCCTATGTCCATTATAGAGCCAAGGATTCCCATTGCAGCGCCGTGCGTCTCTTTCCTGCTCAGGTCTGCAATGAATGCGGATGTGGCGGATGTGACTATTGAGAGGCTTAAACCAAAGAGAATGCTTAAAATAAGAAGCGGGAAAAATGTCTTAAAAAATGCAAAGCTCCCGATGCAGATTGCTCCGATTATTGCACCAGTGAAAATCTGAGGCTGTCTTCCATGCCTGTCAGAAAACCTTCCCATTACAGGTTTTGCGAGGGCAAGCGTTATCACCTGTGCTGAAAGGAATATTCCTATTTCATAGGCGCTCAGGCCTGCATTTATAGAATAAAGAGGAAGGAATGTCTCAAATGTTCCGTATGCAAATAGTATGGACGCCTCGACAGCGCTCGTGATTAAAATACCTCTTGCGGTTATTACCTCCCTGAACGACTTCAGCGTCTCTCTCAGTGGCATGCTGCCAGCCTGCTTCTTTGCTGTTTTTGGGAGTCTCAATGCAAATGCCATTGTGATTATTCCCGACACTCCGCAAACAAGATAGACAGTCTTGTAGCTGAGTAATGGATTGAATACCATTGCGCCTATTATGCTGCCACCTATTACTGGCGCCATGAACCTGCCTGCAAGTGTAGCTGTTGAAAACCATCCTATTTTTTCTCCCCTTTCTGTATGGAAAAGGTCGGAGACCATTGCCATAGAAACAGGTATGAAGATGGCTGTTGCAAGTCCGTGATAAAACCTTATTACAGCAAGCTGCCAGATGTTTGAAACAATGAGATACAGGAAAGGCGCTGTGGAAAACACTATCGCTGAAAAGATAAGCATTCTTTTTCTCCCGACCCTGTCGGATAGCATCCCTGCAGGAATGCTTGCAATTATCCCTGTGAACGCAGATACTGATGCAACCATTCCTATGCCTGATGGATCTGCGCCTAAGTGAGATGCAAACATGGGCAGTATAGGGCTTTTGGATATTGTTGAACTGAATATGGCAAAAAGCCCTGTTGTGCAGAGAAGTATGAATGGGCTTGATCTCATTTTGTTTAGTATGTCTTGCCTTAGGCAGTGCCGGGTTATTTATTCTTTCATTAATCCCTGAATCTCTGAATGGTATCCGAGATACCGCATCAGGGTCTTTTCGTTCTTCCCGTATTTTGGATATGTTTTCAGTATGTCCTCGAATCTCGTTTCTGCCTCTGATTCTGATTTGATTTCAACAATCCCATCAGTGATTATATCTACGAGCCTGTCCGCATAAATGACTATCCTTTCTTCAAGCGCTTTCAAGGCATAGTCTTTTACAGGCAGTCCGAGTTCCCTTGCCTCTTCTTCTGTAAGCCCGCCTCTGATATGCTTCTCCATAATATCTGTTATGGCTTGAGGCAATCCGAGCTTTTCCCCAAGTTCTGCGCCGATATTGCCGTGTTCAATTTCATGCGTCTTTGCCTTGCCGAGGTCGTGAAAAAGTGCGCCTCTGCCTATGAGTTCCATGTCTACATTCGCTTTAGCGCGTCCTGCAATCTCCAATGCCTTTTCAGCTACCTTAACGCAATGTTTTATATCGTCTTCCGACATTCCTGTCTTTCTGAGAATATCTATATCCGAATCCCGAATTTTATAGCGCATACTCTCCTCCTTACTATTTAACTCCAAAATATGCAAGAGTCTCTGCAATCGCCTTCTCTAAATCATGCTGAACATGCTCAAACTTTGTTTTTACATCGTCGTGAATGTGCTGGATGTATTCCTGCAATCCTTCCTTGCCGTATTTCTCCTCGAACATCTTGCCATATTCATAAATCTTGGTAATGTCGTGCCTTTCAGCCTTTTTTTCAGGGTCAAGGTCTATCCACTCATGAACCTCTTTATACTCTTTGCCTGTCCTCTCAATACTTGCCTTAATATGTACATCGGTGGGTGGCATTGTGTCCTCCTTTTAAGTTAAGTTTTTGATGCGTAAAGCATATCAAATACTTCCATCCCCTTTTCCAAGGCCTCTGCATCGCTCTTTGCTGTTTTTCTTATGCCGCTGAGAAGCCCTTCTATTCCCCTTGCTTCATCAGCCTTAAATTTTTCATCCTTGACGTCAAGTTCGTGGATAATCTCGGCTATCTTTTTAACCGCCTTATCCTTAATGCCGAATGACTTTACAAGCGTCTCAAAAGTGCACATGTCGCCGAAGTGCGTAAATTCTCCTCCTCTTACATCAAAGGCTACAGTTCCTTCGGCTAAATTTTCCATGTCTCTTTCGTTCATAAAGTTAAAGACAGCTTTTTTGTCTATGAACTTCTTAATCAGCCATGCTGATGCCATCCTGTCAACAAACGGTCTCTTCCGTGTAACCCATGTCATGTTCTGGTATTCCTCTGCCCGCTTTTGTGCAAGTGTAATCTTCTGTTCTTTTGCGCCTGCCCCCGAAATTCCCTTAAGCCCTGACTCCAATTCCTTTATATTCTTTTTAAGATTTTCTCCTGCCTTTGAAGAAAAGAAATCCACCGCCCGTATCCCTTCAAATTCTTTCCCGATTCTGGTCATCTGATCCGCCAGTTTTTTATTATTCTGAGTTCCTCCCCCTTTTCTTACGCTGCTGACTTTTCTTTCAAGCTCCTCCATGTTTTTCATAAGAACGCCGTAATCCTTATCCCGCTGCTGA
>DOHC01000321.1 GCA_003535475.1 Nitrospiraceae bacterium | reverse complement strand
AATAACATGGCCAAATGCAACCTCTATCTTTAATTCGCTCTTTTTCTTCATAGCAATCTCAAGATTACATTGAAGTTGCAAATAAGGTCGACGGACTATAGTCTGCAAGAACTGGGAAAATCTGTTAAACTTACAAAAAATTATTCTTCAGAAAAGTGAAATGGGGACGGGAAACGACAACAAAGCTCATCTAATAAATGGGCTTATAGGATAGGAGCGAACGTGGAAGAACAAGGAAGTTTACTCATTGTGGATGATTTGCGGCCCTTTGCAGAGATTCTCCTGGATGCGGCCAGAAATAAGGGATATGATGCTATCTGTGCATTCGACTATGACACCGCGATCAATATCGCAAAGGAAAGAAATTTCGATTGCGCACTCTTGGATTATTCATTGGGACATGAGAAATACACTGGAATCGACATAGCTCAGCATATTAGAGCAGTCAGCAAAAATACCAAAATAATACTGATGTCCGGCGAAACAAGTAATACTATCCTCCGCCATATACAGTCGTTTGTCGGCAATACAATAGATCACTTTGTAAGAAAGCCCTTTTCCGCAAACGACATTTTTCAGTATATTTGAAGTGGTACCTGGTAAACGCGATATTTCCGGGTGGAGTCTGCACATGCCTCCTTTCATGTTACGTAATGCACATCGCATTATGTAACATAGTTTTATTGTGTTAATTCATTAAGTTAGTTATATTAAGTTAATCTGTTTGTTTAATATAGAGAACGGGCTTGTTTGTGTCAAGCGGCTACTCTCTTGAGAGCCTCTTTCTTCTCATTCTGAAGTTGGTACTTATCCTGACCGGTAAGCTCCTTGTCCTCAGATATGCTTTTCCAGACGAGTTCGATATCGCCCTTGTTTTTTGGGCACCTAAGGGATTGCCTATAATTCTCGATTTTCTTCGCCTTGGCGTCATTGCTTCTATTATTGCTCTGCGTTGATGAAGTGTCGGGCTCTGTGCTACCTTTCTTCTCCGTTGACCATAGTGCGGCCTGACACGAGTTTGAAGGAGAAGTAAGCCTCGCTGTTGTATCGGAGGCGAGTTTCTCCATCCCCTGTGCTATATCTATGCCAAGGACATTGCCGACACAGAAGAGACCAAAGACTGCCTTGCTGATATTTGCGGTAACGTCCTTGTCCCCTCCAAAGGCGTTCAGGTCCCCACTTAATTCAATAACGTCCGTTTGGCACATCAGCGTCATAAGATTTTTACGAATCCTTTCGAGGTATAGCTTTGCGTTTTTGGGACCTGCTTTCGTCTGTAAAACAGACAGATCTTGCAATTCTTTTAAATCCACGGTTTCTCCTTTCTTCTGGGATTATGAAATCTTCCCGCGCTTGTTAATAAGGGGGCGATAATCTTCCAGTGCGCAATTTACATCGTCATCGGTTACTCACCTGTCGGAGGTACGTATCACTGGGAGCAAAGGTGTTACTGTAAGGTGATGTCCGGAGAAAGTTCGGAGCAAAACAGGGACATAACGATCAGAAACTGAATATGAAGGATATTTGCCTGAGCTGAAGACCGGTGAGACCTCTGCCCTCGGTAAGAAGACTTATTTTATGGCTTGAAAGAGAGCTTCTTATTAACCAAAAATATTGTAATCATAAATTTGATTATGATGGCCTATGAACCGAAACTCAGCCGCATCTTTGCCCGTGAATTTGAATACAATCCGATAATGGAAGTCAACTCTGAAGCTCCAGACATCATGTCCTTTGGGATGAAGTTTTTCAGTTCTCAGGATGGGATTAAAAGGGTTTTCCCTGAATAATTCTGTTTTTTCATCAGCCCTATTCTGGATCTTTTTGGGGAGTTCAACGAAAAGCTCGTCAAAAGTGGCAGTGGTGTAAATTTCCATCATGCTTTTTCGGCGATTTCAAGAAGAGATTTTCTCTTAGTAATACGTCCGGCCCTATGATCCGCTTCAGATTTTCTCAAAGTTTCAATAAATTCCTTTCTATAAAGTCCCACAGCGTTACAGAAGGACTCATAGTTGTCTTTTGTGATCTCAAATCTGATTTTATCTTTGCTTATTCTTTTTAACTCAGCTGACAACGTTTTTTGCATTTTTTGTCACCTCCAATTTTCTTTATTTATTATAAAGCATTTTCCTCGATGCTGGTACCAGATTAACATCAAGATATGGATAATAACAGAAATCAACATGGGGCATCATAATCGACAGTTCTCCGGTGCCTTTATCAACACAATAACCCGGATACCCAAGCAACATTTACAGCCCCTTCCTCAGGAGAGTTTTATACGAGAACCTCCACCCTGCTTGTGGTTCCTTCTTTGGTGACCAGTATTTTCTGGTCAAATATGTCCTTTAGTATTTCCTCATGAGCCATTAATATCCCCTTCCTGAAGACCCGGGATTCAACCAGCTTTATGAAGGACTTCCCGAAGTCTATAAGTCCCTGTTTATCAAGTCCGGAAGGCTCATCAATGAGGAGTGTGCTGATTTTTACTCCTGCTTTTCTTGCGGAGAGTTCGGCAAGTCCAACCGCAAGGGCGAGTATCTGCCGTGTTTTCTCCCCGCCGCTGTACAACTCGA
>DOHC01000233.1 GCA_003535475.1 Nitrospiraceae bacterium | reverse complement strand
ATCCATCCATCCATCTATCTATCTATCTGTCTGTCTATCTGTCTGTCTGTCTGTAATCCTTTACTGGCATTCCATTTGTTATTGCGTTCAAAGCAAAGCAATCTCATGAAGTTCACATTTTCTGATATTGCTGCCACGCTTCTGTGCGGAAACCCATGTGAAAATATATCGAACAAGATAATAGTTGTAAACATTATTAGGAGACATAAAGGGTTATTAATAAAATTATGAGGCAATTTTCAATCAAAAAAATTCTGATAGCTTCGTTTCTGTTTATGACAGTTATTACGATTGCATTTGGACTTATTCAAAGGTATATCTGGCTCCAAAAGCATGAAAAGAAAAGCATTGAGCAAGCTTATCTACCTGTTGCAGAGGCTATGGGTAAGATTATAGAAGATTCCCTTAATAAAAGGCTCATCCTGCTTTCTCAGGTGTCAGAGGAAGTCCTGAAAGCAGGCATTGATACTGACAAGGCGCAGAAGATTGTAGAAAGCGTTCATTACCGAAATCCTGATTTTAAGACAATATGGGTCGGGGATGTGAGTGGAAAGGCTGCGGCATTCTCTCCGCTTTATGGTAAGGAAGGCAAGAAAAACATAGGAAGAGACTACAGCGACAGGGATTACTATAAAAAGGTAAAGGAGCTTAAAAGACCTGTTATCGGCGGAATCATTGTGGGAAGGGTGGCTAAAGAGCCCATAATCCCCTTCGCAGCGCCGATTCTTGATAAAAAAGGTGAATTCAAAGGCTTTGTATTTGGCGCATTCAGCACTGATGGTATTCGGCAAATTGTGAGAAGCATAAGGATTTACGGCAAAGGAAATCTAACTCTTGTGGATAATTACGGCAAGGTTATTGCTATGTCAAACAGTCCTGAATTTGAGAAGGAGATGAAAGACCTATCGTCAACAAATATATTTATAGAATCAGCTAAAAATAAGAAGGGCTTAGCAGAGTTCATTTCCCTCGTTGACAATAGGAAAAAAATAGGCGCGTTTTACAACCTGTCAAACAGCTGGAAGATATGGGCAAGCAGGGACGTGGGAGAGATGAATCAGGTGATTTTAAATTCCTTTATTTATGCAGCAGTATGGGGATTTGCAGCTTTGCTTATCGCATTCGGCGTTGCATATATGTTGAGTAATTATATATCCCGTCCTGTTTTGTCGCTCAAAAGACAATCGGAGCAGTTTGCATCAGGTGATTTCAGGCCGACAAATGGAAGTGAAATATATACAGGTATTATTTCTGAAATAGGAGACATGAATAAATCTTTTTTAAAAATGGCAGACGATTTAAAATTATTGTATGAAAATTTCGAACAAAAGGTTGAAGAAAGGACAAAGCAATTAAGTGATTTAAATATAGAGCTTGACATGCTTAATAAAGAACTTGAGCAGCACAGAATTGAGGCTGAAGAGGCAAATAGGGCAAAATCCGATTTTCTTGCCAATATGAGCCACGAACTCAGGACGCCTCTGAACTCCATAATCGGCTTTACTGAGATTCTCCAGAGGAACATAGCCGGTGAGTTGAACGAGGTCCAAAAAGAGAATGTGGGCTATATCCTCGGCAGCGGCAGGCATCTGCTCAGCCTGATAAACGACATCCTTGACCTGTCCAAGGTGGAGGCAGGAAAACTCGAGCTTGAACTAAACAGGTTTCAAATCAAGGATATTCTTAACGCTTCTTTGATACTGCTGAAGGAAAAGGCATACAAACACGGAATAAGCATGGGTATTCAGATAGCTCCTGATGCGGATATCGAGATAGAGGCAGACATGAGGAAGCTCAAGCAGATAATGTTCAACCTACTGAGCAATGCGGTGAAGTTTACGCTGGCCGGAGGAAGCGTGATTACCCGGGCACGAAGGGATGGCGATTTTATAGAAGTCTCTGTTGCGGACACGGGCATCGGCATAAAACCGGAGGATATGGAAAAGATTTTCACTCCGTTCCAGCAGATTGGGTCCGTCTATACCAAAATGTATGCAGGCACAGGTCTCGGACTTTCGCTTGCAAAGAAGCTTGTCGAACTCCACGGCGGTAGTATTTGGGTCGAAAGCGAATTCGGGAAGGGAAGCGTATTTACCTTTGTTATTCCTATAAAGCAGGGCATAAAAGAGGGGGGAGAACATGCCGAAGAAAATCCTGATAGTTGAGGACATTCATCAGAACAGGATATTGGTGCGAATGATAATTAAGTCGCTTAACCATGAGGTGATTGAGGCTGAAGACGGGGAACATAGCGTTCAGGTGGCAAAGGGACAAAAGCCGGATTTAATCCTTATGGATTTGCAGATGCCTGTCATGGACGGCTATACTGCAATCAAGATTCTCAAGAACGACCCCGAAACCGAAGACATAAAGATTATAGCCGTAACCTCCTATGCCATGAAGACCGACAGGGACAAGGCGATGGCTGCGGGCGCGGATGATTACATAGCAAAGCCTATTGATCTGGATGAATTATCAGGAATGATAAGCAAATATCTGGCATAGCGGCATTAGTTTAATATACAGACATGGAGGTTTTATGTCTTCGGAGCGCCGGAAAATATTATGCGTTGATGACGAGCCTAAGAACCTGAGGTATTACGAGCAGATGCTTGGCTCACATGGATATGAGGTTATAACTGCCGGAAACGGGATAGAGGCGCTCGAAAAGATCAAGTCCGGGGATATTGACCTTGTTCTTCTGGATGTCATGATGCCTGAGATGGACGGATACGAAGTGCTGGAATCTTTAAGGAAAGAGGNNTGATGCCTGAGATGGACGGATACGAGGTATGCAGGAGGTTGAAGGGAGATGACACGACAAAGAATATACCGGTCATAATCGTGACCGCGCTTGAGGACACGGCATCGAGGATTATAGGGCTTGAGGCAGGGGCTAACGACTTCCTCACAAAGCCTGTTGACGGCACAGAGCTGATGGTCAGGGCAAAAAATCTCCTGAAGGTCAAGGAGTTTGAGGATTTTCTGAAGCAGTATAATGAGAAGCTCGAATCAGAGGTTCAGGAAAGGACAGTGCAGTTGAGGCAGGCGCTTAAGGAGCTTAGCGCATCAAATATCCAGCTTAAGGAATCAAGTGAAAAGATAAAGGAAGGCTACATAGACAGCATCCGCAGGCTTACGATAGTTTCTGAGTTCAAGGATGAAGACACGGCATCGCATATCAAAAGGATAAGCTATTACTGCTCTCTGATGGCAAAGAAACTGGGCTGGACAGATGAAGATTCAGAGACTATTTTCTACGCAAGCCCCATGCATGACATAGGAAAAGTCGGAATCCCATCAGACATTTTGCTCAAACCTGCAACGTTGAATCCCGAGGAATTCGCCTTGGTGAAGACTCATACATCAATCGGCGGAAAAATACTGAACGGCTCTGTCTCCAAGTTCGTGCAGACGGCGAAAAGGATCGCTTTAACACATCATGAGCGCTGGGATGGTGGAGGCTATCCAAAAGGGCTTAAGGGAGAGGATATTCCGGTGGAAGCGAGGATAATGAACATTGCAGACCAGTATGACGCCCTGAGGAGCAGGAGGCCGTATAAGCCTCCGTTTGACCACGAAAAGACATTTAAGATAATCACAGAAGGCGACGTCAGGACAATGCCCGGGCATTTTGACCCTCAGATACTTCAGGCATTTAAGGGCTTGCATAAACAATTTGAAGAGATCTATGAAACGCATAAAGATTAACTAAAAAATCTCAAGACAAAACCTTTACATTCCACCTCCTGTCCTATAAAATATTCTCATCTTAATAATACAGAAGCAATTATTATGAAACACACATGCCGACAAGTCGGCACAAAAGTGAATGAAAATGTCATTCCCCCGAGCTGCTCGGGGGAATCTTTCTTGAAGAAGGATGCTAGACAAGCCTGCATGACAAAGAGGGGGATTTTCGGATGACCAACGAACTGACTGAGATAGTATTTGACGAACTCGGACCGTCAAAGATAATTCATATCTATTCACCGAAAACCGGCTTAAAGGCAATCGTTGTTATTGACAATACTGCATTAGGACCATCCATAGGCGGGGTGAGGGTTTCACCCTCAGTAAGCGCCATTGAGGTGGCAAGGCTAGCAAGGACAATGACCATGAAAAACTCTATTGCAGGGCTTCCTCACGGCGGCGGCAAGGCAGGTATAATCGCTAACCATAAAGACCCTAAAAAAGAGTTATATTTCAGAGACTTTGCTAAGCAAATTAAATATTTACTTGAATATATTCCGGGGCCTGATATGGGGAGTGATGAGGAGTCTATGGGATGGATTTACAATGAGATTAAACGCGCTGTGGGGCTTCCTGAGCGCATGGGCGGCTTGCCATTAGATAAACTCGGCGCAACAGGTTTTGGACTTTCAGAATGTGCAGAGGTCTCATGCCCTTATGCAGGTATTGGGCTTAAAGGCGCAAAGGTAGCTATTCAAGGTTTCGGAAGCGTTGGCAAGGCAGCAGCAAGGTTTCTTTCAGAAAAAGGCGCAATCATAGTTGCGGCAAGCGATACGAAAGGGACGATTCATAACCCTGACGGCATTGATATCAAAGAGCTTATTCAGGTAAAAGACTCGGCAGGAAGCGTTGTAAGTTATAAAAAAGGAACGGTAAAAACCCTCGAAGATGTATTCTCATTGGATTGTGATATTTTGATTCCGGCAGCAATCCCTGATGTTATACACAGAGACAATGTAAATGACATTAAGGCAAAACTTGTTCTTCAAGGGGCAAACATTCCCGCAACAAAAGAGGCTGAGGATATACTATATAAAAAAGGCATCGTCGTGGTCCCTGATTTCATAGCAAACGCAGGCGGTGTTATAATGGCTGCGATGGAATATGCCAAGAAGATTGAGAAAGAGGCATTTGAGGCCATAGCAACAAGGATTAGGACCAACACAAAGCTAATCCTTAAACAATCAAAAACTGAAGGCGCCCTGCCCCGCAAGGTTGCAGAAGATATTGCAAAGGAAAGGGTTCTAAAGGCAATGGGGAAACGGTGAATAGTCGTCAGTTACTAATATTCTGTCAAAGACAAACCTATTTACCTACTCCCTATCCAGCGCCTCTCTCACCTTTCTTAAAAGCTCCTTTGGCGATACAGGCTTCAGGATAAAATCCAATCCTTTCTCAAGGATTCCCTTTTTATGGATGAGATTCGCTGTATAGCCGCTTAGAAATATCGTCTTTATGCCTGGGTTGACTTTCTTGATCTCTCCATAAACCTCTTTGCCGTTCTTCTTCGGCATTATGACATCAAGGAAGAAAAGTTGTATATCCCCTTTATTCTCCATAAACTTTTCTACTGCATCCTCCCCATCCTCTGCAACTATGACCTTGTATCCGAATCTCTCAAGCATATCCCTTGTCAGCTTCCTTACTGCCTGATCATCCTCTGCCACAAGGACTGTCTCTGTCCCTCCTTCCGGGTAGCCAGCGGGCATTGCACTCACTGTCTCTTCAACCTCTGATTCAATCAAGGGGAGATATATTTTAAATGTCGTGCCTTTCTGTGGTTCACTATAGACATTGATAAACCCATCGTGCTGTTTTATTATCCCGTATACCATTGCAAGCCCGAGACCTGTGCCTCTTCCGAGTTGTTTGGTTGTGAAGAATGGCTCAAATATCCTCTCTCTTGTCTTTTCATCCATGCCAATTCCTGTATCGCTAAAAGAGATAAGGGCATATCTTCCAGCCTCACTGTATCCATGCCTCTTTATAAATTCTACATCCAGACCAACTTGCTTTGTCTCTATAATTAAACCGCCGCCATCAGGCATGGCATCCCTCGCATTGGTTGCAAGGTTCATCACTATCTGCTCTATCTGGCCCCTGTCTACCAATACTATTAAATCCTTATCTAAAAGCGCTGTCTTTAATTCTATATCCTCGCCTATAGTCCTCATTAGAAACTTTTCAACGCCCTTTATGATTTCATTCAGATTCTGGGGTTTCAGGTCGATTATCTGCTTTCTGCTGAAAGCGAGTAAGCTCTGTGTCAGATGGGTTGCCCTCTCTCCTGCATTCAGTATCTCTTTAAGATGTGCCCTATTAGGGTCGTCTTCTTTCATATCCATCTGCATGGATGTTCTCGCTCACTAATTCGGTAA
>DOHC01000050.1 GCA_003535475.1 Nitrospiraceae bacterium | reverse complement strand
GTTGCACTTCATTATTGAACTGGCTCACACATTTCTTCTGTCTGAACTGAATTCCTTTTTTTAACAAACACTTTCTGCACCTGCTGTCTTTTATATCATCTCTTGAACTGCACAGCCCTGCTATTCCGTAATGGCACATTGCAAAATCATATTTAAGCGGGTCATCGGAATCAAGCTTCTTTAATGCGTTTGTTATCTCCACAGCCATTTTCCAATCCTGAGATTTGCGCTTTGTAAAGCCAAGGCACCTTGAAATCTTCGCTATGTGAGTGTCCAGAGGTATGATGAGCTTGTTTTCAGGTATGCCCTTCCAGATGCCAAAATCAATGTCTTTATTTCTTATCATCCACCTAAGAAAAAGGTTCATTCTCTTGCATGCGCTGCCTTTTGAAGGTGAAGGAAAGAACTGGAGCAAGCCATCCGGTTTTAAATTCTTTTCGTAAACATCGGCTGTGTCTGTCTTAAGGGCGCAATCTATAAAACCTGTCAGGGCATTGCCTGTATCAGAATCAGTTTCTTTATAAAAACTCTTAAAAACATTCTCTATGGATTTATGACTTCTCAGCAGATGACTGATGATATGAAGAAGGCAGATGATGTCCTTATTCTCGTTAAACCTGTACTTTATCCCTGAAAACAACCTGCTGTCTTTTTTTACTTTAAACTCCATGAGAAAATCATACGGGCTGCTGCGCATTGCCGAAAGGACTTTTTCTATTACAGGCTTGAATAAACCAACTTTCCCATAGGCAAAACACGAAGCAATAAAGCCGGCAATTTCTATATCCTCGCGCCTTTTATATCTGTGCGGGAATTCAATGGGGTCATGGAGTATCCTCTCTTTAAAATCGTATTCGCCGTAAAACTTATCAAGCAGGGCTTTAACCGACAACATCCAGCTTCCTTACCCTGAGCTTAACGCCTAATTCATCTGTAATCTTCCTGCATTTCTCAACATCAACGCCTGCCATTTCAACAACAGTAGCCTGAACATCAGGAATATACTGCTTTGCCTCCTTTATGAATGATATAACCTCATGGAATGCATTCTTGAAATCAGGCGCGCATATCCTGTCATAAGCCTTCTCATCCTGTGCATCAAGGCTGACAGAGATGACATCCACGAAACCTTTTAATTCAGGAAGTATGTTCCGGCGGTTTATAATGTTGCCGTGCCCGTTTGTATTAATCCTGACCCTGCCTCCTATCTCTTTTATCCACCGGGCAATATTTTTAACTATTTCAAATCTCAGAAACGGCTCGCCATAGCCGCAGAAAACAATCTCTTTATATTGAACAGGGTCGCCTATTGCTATTTTAAGTTCTTCCTCTGTCGGTTCAGAGGAAAGCCTGAGGTTATGCCCTTTCACATAGTCGCTATGAAACCTCACACAGAACGAGCACTTGTTTGTGCATCTGTTCGTTATATTGAGATAAAGGCTGTCTCGTATCTTATAGGTTATCTCCCCTTGCTGAATGGACTTTCCTATCCTGAAAAGCCGCCTTGCATTGAGTGTTGTAATCCTTGCAATATCTTCAAGGCTCACCCTCCTCACCTCTGCTATTTTTTCAGCGGTATTAACTAAAAAAGACGGCTCATTCCTTTTGCCTCTGAACGGTTCTGGCGTAAGATACGGAGCGTCTGTCTCTATGAGGAGATAATCATCAGGAATCGCCTCTGTTATTTCCCGTAATTTGACTGCATTCTTGAACGTGACAGGCCCTGCTATGGATATGTAAAGCCCCATCTCCATAGCCTTCTCCGCCATATCCATGTCTCCTGAGAAGCAGTGCAGAACTCCCCTGTTTATTCCTGAATCTCCCAGTATTTCAAGCGTATCTTTTTTTGCCTCCCTGCTGTGTATGATTACCGGCAGTGCAAGTTCTTTTGCAAGAAGCAGATGCTTTTTAAAAACCTCTTTCTGAATATCTCTTGGTGAGTTATCGTAATGATAATCAAGTCCTGTTTCGCCGATTGCAACAACCTTTGGTGAGGATGCCGCCCACTTTTTTATCTGATTATATATTTCCTCTGTAAAATCCTTTGCATCATGAGGATGTATGCCGACCGAGGAGTAGATGAAATCATATTTTTCAGAAAGCCTTAGACTTCCGATATTGCCTTTCAGATCAGAGCCAACTGTAATAACAGCTTCTATCCCTGCGTCCCTTGCCCTTTGGATAACTTTATCCCTGTCTTCATCAAATTCAGTCATCTCAAGGTGACAATGGGTGTCAATAAATGCCGGTGACGCGTGAACCGTGATACGTGATGAGTTAGATAAATTTTCCTTCAATCTGTTACGCATTACGCATGACTCATTACGGCTTTATGCACCGAATTTCTTGAGACGCAATGCATTTGCGAGCGCTAATGGCATGAGATTAACTGTGGGGAATATTCCGAATTCTCCTCTGACGCACTCCCTCTCTGAAAAAGAATTGCAGAGCCCTCCAAAGACATAAGCGGAACTGAGGAGCACAGGCACAGGATGCCAGCTATGGCCTTTAAGCAAAGATGGTGTGGAATGGTCGCCTGTAATGATTAAGACCTGCGGTTCCAGCGCAAGGATTCTCGGCAGAATGCGGTCAAATCTTTCAATCTCCGCCGCCTTCTCTTTGAAATTGCCGTCCTCTCCGTAAGAATCGACCTTCTTTATATGGACAAAAAAGAAGTCATATTTCTTATAATTCTGCTTCAGAAAATCTATCTCTTCTTTCATTCCGCCTGTTACAGCAGGGGCGTCCATGCCGATAAGTTTTGCAAGCCCCCTGTACATCGGATAAGTTGCAATTGCAACTGATTTAAGTCCGTACACTTCCTCAAAATGCGGAATATCAGGCGCCTGAGAAAAGCCTCTGAGCAGGATAGAGTTTGCCGTATCCTGATTCCTGATGATTTCTGTCACTGCCTTTATCAGTTTTTCTATAATCTTCGCAATCTTTTCTGCCTGCGCGCACATCGGTGTAACTTTGACCGGAGGTTTCCCCTCTTTCTGAGGATCTGTATCCATGATATCTGCAGCGCCCTTTTCCAGCGGCGCAGGGAATCTCAAAACAACGGCAAACCTGTGCTCCATCCCCGGAACAAAAATTACTTCTGCGTTTTCAATCTTCCTTATTTTCTTTTGCAGCCTTTCTGTAATCTTTCGGCTTTTCTCCGTTGGTATCCTGCCGGCGCGCCTGTCTTTGATAAGACCATTTTCAATTGTCGCATAATTGCACCTGACAGCTATATCTGTCTTTTTTAATTCTATTCCAAGCCCGAGAGCTTCAAGCACACCTCTTCCTATCTGCCATTTTATCGTGTCATAACCAAAAAGTGCGAGATGCCCTGGCCCGCTTCCCGGAGTTATGCCGAAAGACACAGGCGTATGCAGTCCGCACGCTGAATTCTTTGCAAGCATATCAAGATTCGGAATGTCAGCAACTTCCAGTTCGCTCTTGCCGTGCATCGGAAGCCCTCCGAGACCGTCAAGAACAACCATCACTATCTTTGAATCATTTTTCTGGATAATACTTTTAACGATGTCCTGCATAAAATCCTCTGCTTTCTAAAATACTTCTCCGCCATTGAATCGCAGCGCTATTAAAATATTACTTTAAAGAAGATTATGTTTGCAAGCTGAGCTATTATTTTCCCCTTCAAAAAATTCATTCATTGATAAATTCCTTTAATGCGTCTTTATATTTTATAGGATTGAATCCAAAGTTTTTCTCCACGGAATGCATATCGCATATATTGTCTGTTTCAAGCAGCCTTAGCTGCTCGGAGCTTACAGGCAGGAAAGGAATTGTCTTTTCAGCAATCAATGCTCCGAACTTCATAAGTCCCATCGGCATGTGTATTATTGTTTTTTTTGATTTCATTACATCGGCAAGGGTCTTGACTATTTCATTGTATGTGAGCTGCTGCGGCCCGCCAATCTCAAAAATCCCCTTGAATGAATCAGGCGATGCAAGCGCCTTGAGCATACAGCTTATCCAGTCGTTTATATAAATGGGCTGCAACTTTGATTTCCCAGTGCCGGGAATAGGAATAACAGGAGATATTTTTATGAGGTCTTTCAGCCTTTTTGTAAACCCATCCCATTTGCCTATTATCAGCGAGGGCCTGAAGATTGTAAACGGAATGCCTGATGACGCCACTATCTCCTCAGCCTCTGCCTTTGTCCTGAGATAGCCTGACCATGAACTCTTGTCAGCGCCGAGAGCGCTCTGATAAAAAAAGTGTTTCACCCCTGCCATCTTCGCCTCAGCAATCAGATTCCTTGTTCCCTCTACATGAACGCTCTTAAAAGTGGATGAACCCCTCTCTTCTATTATTCCGACAAGATGAATTACGAAATCAATCCCATTCAATGCGCCTTCAAGGGTTTCGGGAATTGTGATGTCGCCTGAGACAACTTCAATGCCTTTTTCTCTTAATGAATTTTCCACTTTATCGGAACGCGCAAGACACCTGAGCTTATAACCGTTTTTCAGCAGCGCATCTATAAGATGCCCGCCGACAAAACCAGATGCCCCGGCAATGAAGATCATGACAAGAATGAATAGTGAATAGTAAATAGTGAATAGTTTAAAAATAGAAAAACTTTTAACTTATAGGCTGGGCTGTTTTGAGCGACTTTCGGGATTTTTCGGTAACAGTTCTTGGCGAAATGGAGCGGCCACAGGCTCGACTGTCTGAGGTCGGCACGACCGAGTTTCGAGGATGTAGCGTAATGAGCTTTAGAACTGCCGAAAAATATCGCAGGAAGCGAGAGACTGCCCGGCCTATTAATAATGTGCGCTGTCATTTTATAAGTTTCTTTAGCACTGAGCCCGATTTCTTCACAATATCATTATGCAGGCTTTTCCCGTATGCATCCATTGTCACTATCGCGGGGAAATTCTCCACCTCCATCAGCCACATCGCCTCAGGAGCGCCAAACTCTTCGAGCTTCCAGACATCAACAACTCTTTTTACCCTGTCAGCAAGATATGCTGCTGCGCCTCCGATGGTATGAAAATATACGCAGCCATTTTTTTTCATTGCATCCAGAGTGCGCTCGCACATGCCGCCTTTTCCCATAATGCCCCTGATTCCGTACGAAGATATTATCCTGTGTTCATACGTCTCAACCCTTATGCTTGTCGTCGGCCCCGACGCAATAACCCGTAATACCCCCCCACCCCCCTTTACTAAAGGGGGGTGGGGGGGTATTACTATAGGCCCGCAATGATAGAGAATCGTCCCACTGAGATTAAAAGGAATATCCTTCTTTGACGGCCTTTCATAAAAGAGAAACTTATGTATCTTATCCCTGCCGGTTACTATCATGCCGTTTATTAAAACCACATCTCCGGCATTAAGCCCCATGACATCTTTCTTTGATAATGGCAGATTTAATATTTTAGTATTCATCACATTCTTCCAACATAAATTCAAAAATCAAAATGAAAAATTACAATTCAAAATTTAAAATTATTCCCTCAATTTTGCATCCCACATTCAACCTTGAACTGCA
>DOHC01000238.1 GCA_003535475.1 Nitrospiraceae bacterium | reverse complement strand
AAATCTGCTTCTCATAATGTCAACCAACGCAATTATCCACAAAATGACATAGACAATAATACCTATTTCAGTGAGTCCGGCACCCATCATGTTTTTTTTATATCACCCCACACCCCTGTCAGCCAATGGTAATTTTCACATTTAAAACCCCATCTGGCTGCGAAATACCTCTTTGTAGTGTTTCAGTTTCTTCTCTAATTCTACTAATTTGTCTTCAAGTCCTAATTGCCGTGCAAGACGAATAGCATCTGCCATGCTTTCCTTGCATTCGTTATATGCTGCTGCCCTGGCGGAACTTGACCACTCATCATAGATACGGCTGTAGGCTTCTTCTGCCTGACGGATATATAATTCAAGCCGTTCCTTGCTATCCAATGTAGTAGATTGATTAGATTCCGGTGTACTGTAAAAAGGCATGCTCGCTGATAAGAAGGGGAATTCCAAAGCGTCACACTGATCAGGCTTCTGAATATACTCCTTGAACATTATTGGAATCAGTTCAAAAAATTTCTTAATGGAATCTTCCTGCCCATTGGCGAACTGTTTTCTAACCTTATTGAATGGATAAACTGCATTTTTGTCGCCAAAACTAACGCACCATTCTCCGTTTATACTTTGCCAGTATCCGCCATAGCATCGGATAATACATTCGCCCAGAAATGAGCCGAGGGTATTTATAAGTCCGTCAATTGCACTTTTATCTACGTCAGAGCGAATGCGCTGGTTTTCTATGAATCCGTCAACCCAGACAACAGACTCAGCATTATATCCAAATTCCAAGCCACTCAATGGGCCAAGCTGTTTGATGACAAGCTCTGCATTCGCTTTTATCTTGTCTTCCATATATTCTCACTTCCCTATCCTCTCCATCAGAAACTTCACCTGTCTGTCCTCAGGGCTCAGCCTCAGCACTTCTTCAAATGCCTTCTTTGCTTCTGCATCTTTGCCCCTCTGGTAATACATAAGACCGAGGGATTTTTGAAGAGTAGAATCTTTCGGGAACTTCTCAACGCCCTCTCTTAAATATTTCAGCGCCTTCTCGTCTTCCTTCATTTCCTGATAACAAAGCGCAATGTAATAATACGTATCAGCTGTCGGCAGCGCCTTTAAAGCTTCTTCAAAGAGAGTAACTGCCTTGCCGTAATTCCTCTGCCTGAAATAGCTGCCTGCCTCAATGAGAATCTCTGCTGCCTTTTTCTGGCGCTCTTCATGGCTTAGGTTTGCATAGGGGTTGAAAATAGCATCCACGATCTTGCCGTCAGGAACTTTATTATCATAGGTCTTTGTTAAACTAATCCCTTTGATTCTCATCTCGTCTACGTTTACGGAGCCGAAATAGTTTGCGCCAATTTTTATGTTTGATTCGGATGAGATGTTCTTCTCATTGTCAACGATGTTGTTGTCTTTTATCTCTCCTGAAAATCCCTTTATGCTGATGCCTTCGGCATTCTGAAAGATGTTTGCCTGAAGAACCTTTGCATCTGTCTGTTGAAGCTCGATCCCTGTTTTATTGCCTGAGATTGTTAAACTTTTCATTGCAACAGAGGGTGTGCCCAAGACAGAAACTCCGATATTGCTGCCTGTGATTACAACGTTTTCCATTGAGCCCTCTGTGTTTCGCAAAAGCATTGCAGTTGCTGCGCCTTTAATGCGGAAACCGCTGACCGCGATATTGGCTCCTTCAGCGGTTATGCCCTTCCACTTTTTATCTCCTGCGGGTATAAGTTCAACCGGAGATTCCTTTCCGCTAACAATCATTTTGCCATGCACATTGAGAGATGCATTTTCATCAAACATAATCCGCGTTTCAGGCTCTATTGTCAGCGATAAGCCCTTGGGGACTGTGAGGCTGTTTTTTACAATATAAATTCCAGAGAGAACAGTGTCTTTTTTTAGCTCGCCTGAAAGCGGAACAGGTTCTTTGGATACAAGAGATGCTCTGAGAGGGTCATGCAGGTCTGATTCATTGCCTGTCTGGTCAAATGCCGAAACCCTATAATAATAAATCTTATCCGGCTTGGCTGTTTTATCTTCAAAAATACTGACTTCCACTTTCGCTATCTCAGCATATCCGCTTAGAGGCTGCTCGCTTCTTAAGACTTTATAACCTGCGAGGTCGGATATGTCCTTTAACTGCTCCCATGCAATCTCAATCCTGTCGTGAAATCCTTTCGCCTTTACGCCTTTAACCTGAGGGGGCGGAGTGGTATCAATAGTCACAAAACCGCTTACATCAATCCACTGGCTTTCATATCCGCCGGGTTTTTTCAGCGTAGCAACGATGGGCATGTCTTTTATGTTATCTCCGGGCAGCACGAGGTATTCTCCAGTATAGATGCCGGGTCTTACCTCTTTCATTGGAATGTTCTTTTTGTAGTTGCCTATGTCAAACATTGCCACCATTGACTTATCGCCTTCAAGCCCTGCCCTGATTATCTTGCCTTTGCCGAAAGGCCCTTCTTTTATATTGGTCAGCACTTCCTTAATAACAGGCCTCTCTTCAGCCGCCATTCCCGATGGAGAAGGTATCTTTTCATTTAACTTGTAAGCAAGCTCACTTACCAGCCTTACCTGCTGAATTTCCCTGAGATTCATCGCTGTGGACACGGCAGTCATTATGATTCCAAGCGGAGACATGGGAATACTGCCTTCGTGGTACCGTACAGCGTCCTTTAACCTTAATACCTCTTTCCCTGTTTTTGTATTCACTATCCATACCTCGGCTTCAACGCCAAGCTGGGAATAAACTGCAGCGTAAACTTTTTTAAAGTCAGTGATCCTGCCATATACCAATCCGTCACATCCGAGCGACTGGCAAACTTCAGCAGGTTTCATTTCAAGAACAGTCTTGCCTGTAGATTTTTCCAGATAGACAATTTTTTCATCAAGGATTGAAGGCTCAATGTCCTTGTAGGGTTTGGAGCTGAAATGGTTGTAAAATGCTTTTCTGACCTGGTTTGCTATGCCTCTTTCCTCTGTATCGTTCTGAAATGGAAGTACCGCAACAATCCTCGGAAGTTCTTCTGCTGCAACCGCCTGTGCTTCAGGCGTGTCTTTTTTTATCTTCTCTGTCGGTGCGCATGATGAAAGGAATATTAAAATAAATAGAATTGATGAGACTGACAATATATTTTTCATTTTTTTACTCCTTTTGTTTTTCTGAAAAAACCGCTGTAGGATGTAATAAGCCTGTTGTCAGGCGATAGAACTTTTATGTCCAGTCTCCATTTATCTCCGCCTTTAAACGGAAGAAACATTCCCGTAACAAAAGCGCCTCCTCCGCTGTCCACAACCGTAAATCTCGTCTTGCCTAATGCCTCCATCTGCTTTCGGAATTCAGCGGCAACTGTTTTGCCTGCCTTTGAAGGTTTGCCGCCAATATCCTTAAAATCCGTTACTGTAACAGACTTTATATCTCTTCTTGTTATTTCTCCTGCGATAATAACTGCTATATCTCTTAATTTCTGAATCTCTTCTTTAGACAAAGGCGGATTTTGCTTCTGCGCTTTTTCAGCCGGCAAAACATCTGAGGCGCATACAAATAAAAAAATAAATGCAGAGCACAATCCAAGTATTTTCACTACACTCTTCCTCTTACTTTAAATACGAAGTCGTAATTCAGCAGGTCTTCCCATTGATAGCCCTTAACAGTTGAACGCGTATCGTCTCCGTCTCCATAAGCATTGCCGGGGATAAAGAACCAGTTTACTATTGCCTCGCCTGAATGCCTAAGAATTATCCAGTACTTGCCGGGCTTAAGAACAGGTGACGGCTCATTGCCTTTGGCAAATGCAAAGTCTATCCAATAATAACCTGGTCGGAACTTTATGTTTCCAAGGAAAACAGGCAGTGACCTTTCTCCGGCAAAGCCGGGCTTTCCGTTTTCATCCTTAACAATATCAATATAGAGCGTGCCGTCGCCTCCGAATTTTCGCATGGCAAGAGACACTTCATACATTGTCATCGTATCAGTCACGGTAAACGCCTGTGCATAAATATACCGTGATGTTACATACTCGGCAGTCTCTTTATCAAGAATCCTCGTAGCAACATTTCCGACAGTCTGATAGGCATCAACAAGTGTCGGAAATTCCATATTGCCGAATTCAACAATGCCCTTCTTTTTGGGAGGAGGCTTAACCGGAGGTTCAGGTTTTACTATTATCGGCGGAATTGGTTTGACAACAGGAGGCTCGGGCTTAGGAATCGGGGGCAATGGTTTTTCAGGTGCAATTGCTTTTGCCATGAGATTATTGCTCATAATGTAAGATACAGGAGCGCTCTTTGATGACCTCAGTTTTATATTTGTTTCGTCATTGGTAAAAACCGCCTCTATGTTTTCATTGTATTGAGGCAGATAAGGCGATGCTGACCATGAGTCATTAATATCCTTTGAATCCAATCCGTGTGTCTGCTTGATATGCCGCGTAGAAGTAAACTGTCTTGACTGCTGGGGGTCATAGGAAAGCCATCCCAGATCAGGGAAGAATATCTCCATCCACGCATGTCCTCCCTGCCCCATATCCTGAACAAGATAGCCGTTTTCAACAGGAACCTTCCATTGACGCTTAAGGCTGATGCCGCCTACAATCCTTGAAGGAATTCCTGCAGCCCTGAGCAAAGCCATTGAAAGATGCGCAAAGTTCTGGCAATTGCCCTTGCCTGTTTTCATCGTGTGTATCGCATCGTATTGAGGAGGGTTGTAAGTGTACTTCACATTGTCAGCGACCCAGTTAAGAATTGCGTTCACGGCATCGTGAGTTGTCTTTGCGTTGCCTGTAAGCCTCCTTGAGAGAGCTATTATTTCTTCATTGTCGCTCTGCACCATCTGTGTCGGCCTGAGAAATACCGCGTCATTATTTGATATGCCATTTAGAGGGAATGAAGCGCTGCTGTCCATTGAACGCAGCTCCGCTTTTATGCTGGCATTGAATGATATTGTGACATTGACACTCTGTTTCAGATTCTCCCACCTTACCTTTTTAAACCTGTTGCCGAATC
>DOHC01000213.1 GCA_003535475.1 Nitrospiraceae bacterium | reverse complement strand
GTCTTTCCGCAGCCTGAAGGCCCGATAAGCGCGGTAACTTTTCTGCGCTCTATTGTCAGGTTAATATCCTTCAGGGCATGAAGACCGCCATAGTAGAAATTAAGTTTTTTTACTTCGGCCTTTAATTCTTTTACCATTTTATCTTCCTTCTGAACCTGTATCTGATATAAATTGCAAGCCCGTTCATGAGCAACGTCATTATCATCAATACTATTCCTGCTGCCGCTGCATTTAACTGAAATTCCTGCTGCGGCCTTGATACCCAGTTAAACATCTGTATCGGCATTACAGTAAACGGATCAAACAGCCATTTGAATGATATGAAAGGAAATTCCGAAGAAAACGGAGACGATGGAAGAAAGGCTATAAATGTAAGCGCTCCAACGGTAATTATCGGAGCTGTCTCGCCTATTGCCCTTGAAAGGGCANNTTTTTGACGGTCTGCCATTTTGTTGCGCCGAGTGCGTAAGATGCCTCTCTAATTGAATTAGGAATTGCCCTTATGGCTTCCCTTGTCGCCATAATCACTATGGGAAGAATCAGAAGCGCAAGCGCAAGCCCTCCTGTAAGAATGCTTTCGCCGAATTTAAAAAAATAGACAAACAACCCCAATGCGAGAAGTCCATAAACTATCGAAGGAACTCCTGCAAGGTTTGCGATATTGATTTCGATAATATCCGTGAGCCAGTTTTTCCTTGCATACTCCTCGAGATAAATTCCTGCTGCAACACCAAGGGGAATTGCTGCAGATGCTGTCACAAACAGAACAAGGAAGCTTCCCACCCACGCAGACAGTATTCCTGCCTCAGCAGGAAATCTTGAGGGAAAAGAAGTAAAAAATTTATAGCTCAATCGCGGGAATCCGTCCATAAATAAATCAGTCATAAGGGTAAAAAGAAGGACAAGCCCGACGAGGGTGGATAACAGTCCAACAATTAGAAATACCCTGTTCCAGAATTTGTTAAATCTTATTCGCTTTTTAATGTCTTCCATAAATAAGTTGTACCGATTCTGTCATTCCGCATCAAGTGTGGAATGACAATCCTTAATTTTGCACTTTGATTTTTGAATTTTTCATTTCTAATATACTTCCCTTATCCTTTTTCTCAACCAGAAACCTATTATGTTAAAGACAAGTGTTATCAGAAAAAGTGTTATGCCGGCAGCGAATATGGTTTTATATTCGATAGTGCCATGCGGAACATCCCCAAGGCTTACCGCAACAATGTAAGCAGTCAGGGTCTGGACAGGCTCCAGAGGGTTTGCTGTGAGGTTAGGCATACCTCCTGCTGCTATTGCAACAACCATTGTTTCACCGACAGCCCTTGAGATTCCGATGATAAATGCAGCTGCTATGCCCGAAAACGCTGAGGGGATAACAACCTTAAATGCGGTCTGGAGCTTTGTTGCGCCCATCGCATAAGAACCTTCTCTGATGTGCATCGGGACTGCCCTCATTGCGTCCTCGCTGACAGAACTTACGTATGGGATTATCATTATCCCCATGATTATTCCAGGACTCAACGCATTGAATCCTGAAAGGTCAGGGATAAATTTCTGAAGTATAGGGGTTAAGAAGAGCAAAGCAAAATAGCCATATACCACTGTGGGCACTGCTGCCAGAAGCTCAAGAATCGGTTTTATGATCTCCTTTAACCTGTGCGGCGCATATTCGCTCAAATAGACAGCAGCAGTCAATCCTAATGGCAGCGCAACTATGAGCGCTATCAGCGTGGTAAGGAGTGTCCCTGAAATCAACGGAAGGATGCCGAACTTTGGTTCTGCAAATAATGGAGTCCACTCTTTTCCGGTAAGAAATTCTATTAATGAAACCTCTTTAAAAAAACCGAATGACTCGTAAGACAGAACAACAACAATGCTGATAGTAATGAATACAGACGAAAGTGCGCTTAGAAACAGGATTGTCTCTACTGCGCCCTCTTTGATTTTTCTTGTCAGCTTTCTCTTCATTTAAAAACTTTCTTGTGTCATTCCTGCCCCGTATCAAGTACGGGATAAACTCCAGCAGGAATCTATAAACACCCTTCTGGATTCCTGTTTTCACGGGAATGACAGAAANNGTTTTCACGGGAATGACAAATAAAGAAAAATTATTTCAATCTATTATCCCGTTTTTTTGTTACAGAAATGTTACAAAGATATTACAGTTCTGTTAAAAACCTTAGAGATATAAGAAAGGGCGTCGTATCGACGCCCTCTGGTAATACAAATTTCAGGTCTTTTAGAGGTGTTTTACTTTCCTTTTTCTTCTCTCTTAAGCAGGTCTTCTATTTTTACACCGACTTCTGCCTCACCTCCAAACAAGGTTCCTGTCTTACTCTTTGCAAACCTTTCCTCTACAAGTTTATAGGCCTTTGCAGGAAGCGGAACATACTTCACCTGCTTAACGAGTTTTGGTGCATTTTTCAGATAGTACTCCACGAACTCCTTAATTTCAGGTTTTCCCGCTGCCTTTTTGCTTACATAGATAAATATGGGCCTCGAAAGGGGCTGGTACGTACCGTCCATAACGGTCTTTTCAGAGGGAAATACCGACTGTCCTGTTTTGGGATTGATTATGGGGACAAGCTTTAATTTGTCTTTATTCTCTTCATAATATGCAAGGCCGAAATATCCAAGAGCGTTTTTATCTCCGGATATTCCCTGAACAAGGACATTGTCATCCTCGCTTGCTGTGAAATCACCCCTTGAGGATTTTGATTTCCCCATTATTGCCTCTGTAAAGTAGTCGAATGTTCCCGAATCAGCGCCCGGGCCGAATAGCTTTAACGGAGCATCAGGCCATTCAGGGCTTACCTGATTCCATTTTTTGATATTCCCCTGTGCCGCAGGTTCCCACATCTTCTTGAGGTCTGCAACAGTTAAGGATTTAAATATCACCCAACATGCGCAGCGCCANNAGCTGCAACAGTTAAGGATTTAATCCATGTGTTTTTCGGATTCACCATAACCGCAAGACCGTCATAGGCAACTGGAAGCTCTATATACTCAATGCCATGCTCCTTACATACATCCATCTCTTTTTTGAGTATAGGCCTTGATGCATCCGATATGTCTGTCTCTCCTCTGCAGAACTTCTTAAACCCGCCTCCTGTCCCTGAAATGCCTACCGTCACTTTAACAGCGCCTCTCTTTGCCTTCTGGAACTCTTCTGCAACAGCCTCTGTAATCGGATAGACTGTGCTTGAACCGTCGATCTTGATAATTTTGTCATCTGCGCCTGCGACAACTACATTAACCGTTGCCATAATTATTATGGCAATCATACTCAGAACAAACTTTTTAAACATCTTTCATCCTCCTTTTATTTTCAGAATACTTTCTTCTTGCAAATCCTTTGCTCACTCTTTCACTGATTTTACCTCTTATTATCCGGTTTATCACCTGCCTTTCCTTTGCTGCCAAAGATCTTCTCTATAAGTTGAAACATAAAAAGATTAGGTCTGCCCTCCATAAGCAAAATTACAACTCCTACAGCAAGTATTAGACTTAATAAAGCAATCAACATTAATAAAGTCTAACAATATAATGTTACAGCAATATTACGGGGATGTTACTTTTTCAAGAAAGGTATTGCCTAAGTGAAACAGGCTATTGTACTCTTTATTTTGATTATCCCATGGTAAACAGAATGGGCACTTCCTGTAGCTCTCGGTCCTGCAGTACTCTTCGAGTTCAAACAGACTCGGGACATACGGGTCATCTAATGCCCTGCATGTCGGGATAACCCATTTGAGTAAATGCGGACAAATTAGTTTGCTTTTTGGATACACGTTACCTCCCCCTTAAAACCTTCGCCAGAAAGATTGGACAGTTATCGTAGTTCTCACTGCTGCAGTAAACCAGCCTCTCCACAATCCCTAATCTCATAGACGAGATGGATGCCATGCATACAGACCTCTCATTGTTGCAATGCGGGCATGTTATCTCTTTTTCCTTATGGATTTCGGATATATCGGCAAATGCGTTCATAAAGCCTCCTTTCAATTTTATTGTTTGTTATAGCGTACCGCAGAGATGTTACAGCAGTATGACCTAATTGTTAAATCTCGGTGAAAAATGTCATTTCCAGTATATAGTGATTAACAAAATCCCGATTAGCAAGGCAATAGTGAGTATAATGTCCTCAATCCTTTCTGAAAATTCTCTATTCATGGTTTGTCACCTCCTTTGTTTTGCCTGGTGAATACACGATAGCCAGTGTTCTTACGACACCGATTACGAGAAGCAGTATGGCAAGGGAACCTATTTCAACAGCATTTATTTTGTGCTGATAAATACCTACCATGACTTCCCTTAAGATAAAGACGAGGGCTGCATCTGTGATAAATGTTATCCGCAGCCTGTGTATCTCGAAATATTCGATAATACTCCTTAGAAGCTCAATTACGATAAACATGGACAGTATATTCGTGATCATGATGTCGAACCCTGCGGCTATCGTCGGGCTTTTAAAGACCTCTTTCAAATCAAGGAATATCCTTGCAATACCAATCATAAGGGTAAGGATTACGAGAGGTATCATCAGCTTGATGATTATGTCAACGATCTTTTTGAACAATCGCATATGTGATTATAGACTTCTTGATGTTACAGGAGTATGAAGGGAAGGTTAATTTTTAGCTTCAAGGGAAGTATCTGGTTTGATTATTGATTTATTTCTGCAGGGATTATTATGTTCACTCTTGTTCCTTTAGCGGACGTGCTTTCTATTTTCATTTCCCAGCCGTGCACCTTTACAAGATGCTTCACGATTGCAAGCCCCAAGCCGGTTCCGCCCTCCAATCGACTGCGAGATTTGTCTGCCCGGTAAAATCGTTTGAAAAGATATGGCAGGGATTCTACTGGAATCCCCTCGCCCGTGTCACGGACCCCGATAATAACTCTTTGGTTGTCGTTGCTGCTTATATTTAA
>DOHC01000300.1 GCA_003535475.1 Nitrospiraceae bacterium | reverse complement strand
AGCTCCGAGAATTATCCTTGATCTCCTGACGCTTAACTTGCCAATACTTGCAGGAGCAACAGGACGTTATAACCTTATAGAGGTTGAGCGTAACCTGAAGAAGAAAATGCCTGAGGCTATGCCGCTCTATCAAAAGTATTTGCCCAAGCTTCGCCTTGAAATCGTTGAGATGCCCTCCCGAGCAACAGTCATAAGCATGGCAGGGGCCATTGCTGAGAAAGATGTCCCAGTCCTCGCTTCGGCAATTGCGTGCGGCGCAGGGTATCTTATTACCGGTGACAAGAAGGACTTTGCCAAGTTGAGAAACGTGAAAAAATATAACCTTAAGATAGTCAGCCCGTCAGAGTTTATTGAAACAGTATTTACGGAGATAATAAAGGAGGCCCAAGATAATGAGGTACATGAGTGAATAATCTGCTCGGTACCCTTTATTTTGCCTTTTCGTTCGCTTAGACAAAAATAGCCACTTTACACTTCCTCACTTACACTTCATCTGTTTCTGTTCGCTCTTTACTCAATACATTTATGACCTTGCTGATTCTTTACACTTTTCTCATAGTGTCATTGGTTTTTTGCCAGCAGGCGAAATATTGTTGTCTGTGTTAGTCTGTAGTTGATTTCATCTCGATAAAATTGATCCCGTAAAAGGCTTGCGTTCGTTTGTTTCAGCCACAAGTCCTCGGATTCCCATCAAGAGGCAAAATGATGATTATGAGAGGAAGCATATTCTCCATAAATGTTTGTTCTCATTTCAAATAAGTGGAAGGATGGGAGAGCCTGCAACGAGGAATACAAGCCAATAAACCTTTTTAGCATGGTTACCCTGCATTTAACTTTACCAGAAATTCATGGATCGAACAGAGAACTCGCAGCATTTCATAATCCTGTCAGATATTGCGGCCCCTTTTTTATAGTAAATGGTATTTTAATTATACTATACTATTAAAAAGGGAGGAGACTAACCAATATGAAAAACGTACTCTGTATTACTCTTGCATTCGTTCTTATGTTTACTATAGCATCACCGGCTTTTTCCGCCGGCGGATGCATGGGACAGGATGCAGGAACAGTAACCGGTCAGGTAACTTCGGTTGATTTAATGAAAAATACGGTGACCATGAAGGTGAATATCAATAACACAGAATCAGAGAAAATGTTTATATTCGATAATGACACGAATATTGTCGAAGGCAATACGTTGAAAACCGTGAACGATATAAAATCGGGCGCTAAAATAGCGATTATATACAAAACCCTTGGCAACGATACCTATGCCCGGACCATCACTCTTGAAAAGTGAGCAAATCATGGGGAATTAAAAACTGTCATCAGGTTCGATTTCCGGGAAAGTCACATAAATTGCTTGCTACTGTTTCATGATATAATTTCATCAAGAAATGGAACAGTTATTCACCTATTTAGGTATCTGGGGCAATAAGGTTTTTTCCTGGAATGATATAATCGGGATTTTCCTTTTAATTTCAGGATTCATTATTGGTTTAGGGGCAGTAACAGTTATTGATCTTCATGGTTTTTTAGGAAGAACATCCTCCTATTGGACAGAAGCAACGATACGGACACATAAGATCACAAAACCACTTATTTGGATAGGAATATTTTTAGCAATCATCGGAGGTTTTATTACCTATAGAGATATAGGGTTTTCAGGAACCGCTCTCATTCATTCCCTTGTTGCGATTGTGCTTATATTGAACGGCTGTTTTCTTTCCTTTTGGGTAAGTCCTCAACTATTAAAAAGAGAAAAAGAAGGAAAAGCACGCGAAATATTGCCTTCAAGTCTACAGATTAAGATAGCCGTGAGTTTTGTTATTTCAGTTATAGGATGGTGGGGCAGTCTTTTCTTACTCGTTTGGTATATTGTTGTTCTGCGATGAGTATTAGTGCGCTCGCTCCTTCCCCTGAAGTTTAGTTGTTAGGACCATGATAAGATTATGAACAGCATGATGGTTAAAGAGACATGGAATCATTGAAATCAACTGACAAGATTGTAAGAAATATTTTATTGCTATTATCATTCTGAAAAGACACCAGGAAAATATAATGCAACACGAAAAATATTACGGAAATAATTATTGGTAGATTCAGTCTGCTTTATTATAAGACCGACTTTTCTTCATTAAAAAATAGCCGCCCGTAAGTGCAATTATAATAGAGGCGATTCCAATCAATATAAGACTATCCACCTCCTTCAGGTCAAGAATGATGACTTTACGGGCAATTGCTATTATTGCCACTGAAAGAACGACCTCATAATGCGGCTGATCTTGAGTTATGTAAGTTTTCATGATAGTATCAAGCAGTTCAATCCCTATAATAACAAGCATGAAAAGACCAAATATATCAAGCAATTGCTCAACGCTCAGAAGGAACATCGGAGCTTCCATAATATCTTTGATAATGAGCCAACCAAGGTCAATGGTGGCAAATCCCAAGACAATAGCCATCATGACCATCAGTGCCTGAATCATAAACTTTTCATACTTTTTTAATATATTGAACATATTATATTTCCTCCATCCTCAATGATTGCTTTCACTTATCAGGCAATCTTGTTATGAATCATTTCAAGCATAGCAGATAATTTTAGCTATGAATTTTCATCTCATGCCATAGTCAGCATTTATCTTGTAAGAAAAAACTCAACTATACTGAATCTTTCCCTTATTTGGCATCTGTACCTTCTGCAACTTCTACAAGAACCTCGTTCTTGCGCAAAAACCATAACGTGAAAGGTGAGTTATATCTAGCAAAAATTGGCTCACCAACTGTGACAAAACCTGCACTTTTTACCGCCTCCAAGAGTGCGGCTTCATGCTGCCTATAACGCTTCTCAGACCAAGTTCCTGAATACGTGAGTGCTGCTAATAGTCTTGAGTTAACCTGCCTGAATTTTACACGTGGGTCTGCCGGACTCGGTAGATTTTCCATCGTATACTTTGAAGGCATTACAAAGCTGAACACATAGGTATCGGCAGTTTTCCCATGAGGAGTCTGTTCCACGGGGGCTGTCATTTCAATTTTTTCTCGGGACTTTTTTATAGGCGACTGGTTGACAGGGNNGTTGACAGGGGCTGTCATGGGAATTTCTGTTTTTTTCGGATTATCTCCCGAGATGTATTTGAACAAAATTCTAAAGGCCTTATTACCCGCATCATCAAACTTTCCAGATACGACAGTTTCGGCCACAATGTAGGGAGAGTAGCGCCTTAATTCAAACCCATCATATATCTTAACAATCTTGTACTTTGGCTGTTCGTAAGCAAGCGCCGCTCCGACAGCGAATAACAACATAAAAGCTACAAAAAAAAATTTCATCGAAAATCTCCTTCCTATTGAGCGTCCAACTTCTTTCGTCTTATCCATTTATCAATTTCTACTGCAGCAATGATTGTTACTGATGCCAATAGTATTTCTCCCCATTCGATCATTGCCAAAGGAACCGTTCTGAATATCCACTGGAAAGCAGGGACATATATGACAGTAAGATGAGCAAAGATGGATGCAAGCATGCCATAAAAAAGGAAGGGATTGCTCATAGGACTTATCCGGAATATGGACTTTGTCTCGGACCTCGCATTCCATGCCTGGAAGAACTGGAAGAATACCATCGTTGTGACTGCCACTGTTCTGGCCTGTTCTAAAGAATCACCTGACCGTAATGCAAGAATATAGTTTCCGATAACTCCAAACGAGATGATTAAACCTACAAGAAAAGTTCTCTGGATAAGGGGCTTAGACATGATTCCTTCCTGTGGCGACCGGGGAGGTTTGTTGATGATTCCTTGTTCTCCGGGCTCAAATGCCAGTGCAAGAACCTGCAGGCCATTTGTCACCAGGTTGATCCAGAGGAGCTGCGAAGGGAGGTATGGAAGGGGGAGTTTCAATAATTGTGAAATCAGTATGGAAAGTATGGCAGCAACACCAGTTGGAATGAGAAAAAAGATCACTTTTCTTATATTCTCAAACACAACCCGGCCTTCTTCTACTGCACTAAAAATACTCACAAAATTATCGTCTGCTATGACCATATCAGCGGCCTCTTTCGCAACATCTGTTCCTGTACGGCCCATAGCAACTCCAATATGTGCAGCCTTAAGTGCGGGGGCATCGTTGACTCCGTCACCCGTGACTGCGACTATCTCACCATGCCTTTTTACCTGCTCAACTATACGGAGCTTATCCTGCGGCGCAACGCGCGCGTACACCGATATCTTCTGCACTTTGTTGAAGAGTTCATCATCGCTTATTACCTCGAGCTCTTTTCCCGTTAGTGCATGAGATTCCTCTCTTACAATGCCAAGCTGCCTTCCAATAGCTTGAGCAGTTATGGCATGGTCACCAGTAATCATAACTGTCCTTATACCAGCCCTTCTGCATCCCTCAATTGCCTGCCTTACCTCTTCCCTCGGTGGATCGATCATTCCTTGCAGACCGGTCAAAATGAGTCCTGACTCTATATCCTGATGGGTTATTTCTTCTGTATCATCAGGCATCTCCTTATATGCCATGGCAAGAACTCTCAGCCCCTGCTTTGCCATGGTATCTGCAAATTTCACAAAATCCTTCTTTATAAGCGTTTCACTGATAAGACAGGTTGTACACATATCAAAGAGCTTTTCTGTTGCTCCTTTAGCAAATATGATCTTTTTCCCGTGATACTCTTGAAGAGTTGCCATATATCCCCGCTCAGATTCAAAGGGAATGATACCAAGCCTCTGATAATCTTCTCTTTCTGCTTCAGGCTTAAGTCCTGCTTTCATTGCCGAGACAATGAGCGCTCCTTCCGTTGGATCACCATCAACTTTGAATTGATCATCCTCTTCGTAAATGTCAGATTCATTACAGAGCAAGCCTATGCGGAAGACATAAGTGAGAGCATCCAGTTCGCGTGGTTCAACAGGCATCTTTTCGTGGAGTATCTCGCCCTTTGGTTCATATCCGCTGCCAGTTATCTCATATGTATGCTCGCCGTCATAAACAAGCTGCACGGTCATTTCATTTTTGGTCAGGGTGCCAGTCTTGTCAGAACATATGACCGTTGTACTTCCCAAGGTCTCAACAGTTGGCAGGTTGCGTATGATGGCATTTCGTTTTGCCATCCGTGCCACCCCGGCAGCCATTGCAATGGTAACCACGATTGGAAGCCCCTCCGGAACTGCTGCAACAGCCGCCGCAACTGCAGTCATAAACATATCCTTTATACTTTCCCCGGTGAGTACCCCAAAAAGAAAAACTGCAGCAGAGGCTGCGAGAGCAAGCAAGCCTATCTGTTTCGAAAATCTATTAATCTTTTCCTGTATAGGAGCTTTGACCGGACGAACTCCTTTCAAATCTTGAGCGATGGTCCCTAATATCGTTTGAGTACCGGTGTTGACGACAATGCCTCTTGCTCTTCCGCTCACTACGATTGTCCCCATGAAGGCCATATTTGTCTGATCACCGGGGGTCAAATTCGTGCTTTGGATAGACAAAGCATTTTTTTCTGCAGGGACTGATTCACCGGTGAGCATTGCCTCTTCAACCTTCAATTCCAGCGTATGAAAGAGCCTCAGGTCTGCCGGTACTTTTGCCCCGGAGGTAAGAAGCACAATATCACCGGGCACTAATCCTTCACTGTGTATCTCTTTTTCTTTTCCGTCTCTGAGCACCCTCGCCCTAGGTACAACCATCTGTTTCAGCGCTCTGACGCTCTGCTCAGCCTTGTATTCCTGTAGATAGCCGATGACCGCATTCAGAAATACCACTGAAATGATAACTGCCGTGTCGATAAATTCTCCGAGAATAAACGTTACAATTGATGCAAGAAGAAGAATATAGACAAGCGGGCTTGTGAACTGATGGATGAGTATTTTCAATCTACTTATCTGTTCCTGTTCCGGAAGTTTATTCGGACCATATGTCGAGAGGCGGATGCCGGCCTCAGACTCTGTTAGGCCTTCATGTGAGGAGGAAAGTTTCTTAAAGACTTCTTCTGTTTCTAACTGATACCAGTTCATAACTTTCGTCCTTTACAAGTATGCTTTTAAAACATATTACTGAATCATTCTCTGGGTATTAAAGAAGGATCCGTTCAATGCAAATATCCTTTCCTGTGTAAGAGGGATACTGCTACCATAGGTATCTTGAGGTCAGCAGCGGATCGTACTGTATCGCCCGCCAAAATACCTAATCCACCACTGTAAGTCGGTATCCCGCTTTCAACACATATCTCCATTGAAAAATATGCTATTTTAGGTTTTGAAGACATAGTGTTAAATTTTATCGCATTTTTACCTTATTTGCACCGTAATTCTCTACTCACAGTTGTCAGTAAATTCAATACTATTTCTGTAATAAGACTCAGAATCCATCGCTGCTTTCAATTGTATTTGAAGCTTTCGAAAGGACACAAGGATATAAGGTACAATATTCATAAAGACTGAAGCGGTGAATTGGCGACCGTATGACCAGATGTATTTTATTATGCGTATATTTGCTTCTCGAGGCTCCGGGATTCAACTATCGCCTCTTGGTTAAATAATAACAGGCAATCTGTTGCAGGCTCCTTTTCCGGATAGAAGTCAGGTATTGGAAAGATATTTGTTATGAAAGAACACAGAAGTAAAGAAAAAAAGATTCTTGTAATCGTTCTTATTGTTCTCATAAATCTATTTCACTACTTCCCCCAAATGCAGTTCGCCTACTTTAATCTCTTTTATCGGGAACTATACTTCCTTCCCGTTATCCTTGCAGGAGTGTGGTTCGGTCTTAAGGGAGGTATTGCAACGTCTGTCAGCATTACTGTTCTCTATCTGCCGATAATAGTTTCAAACTGGAGCGGCTTCTCGCCGAATGATTCGGACAGGGTATTGGAAATTTTTTTGTTAAATATTGTTGCTATAGTATTGGGTCTTATATCTGACAGACGAAAAGCACAAGAGAATGCGAGGATTGAGGCCGAGCGCATGGCGCGCAAGCAGGCCGAAGACACCGCCCGTGTTAAATCGGATTTTCTGTCGATAACATCGCATGAACTGCGGACACCGCTCATTAGCATTATCGGCTATAATGACCTTCTTCTTGACGGTGTCGCCGGCAGTCTGAACGAAGAACAAGTAGATGCTCTGAAGAAGATTGACAGGAATTCAAAAAAATTACTTGAGATTATCAATTCCATCCTCAAGGTAAGCCGTTCTAATATGCAATCAGTAGAACTTAGAAGTATAGATATCTCTCAATTCATCGAAGAGATCAAATCTGAAAACAGGAATTTGATTGAAAGCTCTGGACTTGATTTCTTCTGGCATATTGACCCTCAATTACATGTTATTCAAACAGATCCGGAAAAAGTAAAAATCATCCTGAATAACTTGATCAGCAACGCAGTAAAGTTTACCGAAAGAGGGAATGTTGTCGTTGCTGCTCATAAAAAGGATAAAGGAGTCGAGATCTGTGTTTCAGACACGGGCATTGGCATTGCAAAACAGGACATTACAATCATTTTTGATCCTTTCCGACAAGTTGAGAGTTCTCTTACACGTGAGCATGGCGGTATCGGCCTAGGCCTGTTCGTTGTCAAACAACTTCTAGATCTTATGGGCGGTACAATTAACGTTGAGAGCGAAGTTGGCAGCGGTTCAACTTTTTGCGTTCGTATTCCGATGGGAAGCGTTAGACCGCAGGAAAGGGATTAGGTCTTATGTATAGATGTTTCTAATAAGCATCATCCCTTGACTTCGCAGCGGAATGATGCATTTTATTGCGGAATCTACCACTCACGGACAAGTCATCCATTTCGGAATGAAGTATTTATCTCCTTGGAGATCGTTATGCGCGTTTACTCTAGGGAGTAGGTGATAGCACCCCCTGACTTCGTGAATTACTAAGAAGGTCACAAGTAGGACCACACCAGTTGTCATTCCCGCAAGTGAAGCGCGTCGGGAATCC
>DOHC01000301.1 GCA_003535475.1 Nitrospiraceae bacterium | reverse complement strand
TCTCCTGCACACCTTCTTCCACGATCTCACGCACTGTCTTGCTGTTATCAAGTTGCGGCTCCTGCTCAAGGAGACCTGTGGTGTGTCCGGGCGAGAGGACTGTCTCGCCGTTGAACTCTTTATCAACTCCTGCAAGAATGCGGAGAAGCGAGCTCTTCCCTGATCCGTTCAGGCCGAGGACGCCTATCTTTGCCCCGTAGAAATAGGAGAGATAGATGTCTTTTAAAATCGGCTTTTTGTCATAATATCTGCTGACCCCGACCATGGAGTAAATTACCTTATTCGGCTCGCTGCTCATCTTCTTTTATATCCTTTCATCAAGTCATCGCGGTTTGGAATTACGCGGTTTTGAAGTATAGCATAATCAGGGCAATGGAGAAATTTCCAGCGTATACCTGTTGCCTTTTCTAATCGGATTTCATAATAGAGGGTTTTCACTAGGGAATTTGGGGTCAGGTCTTGATTTTTGACGTTTCATTATTCATTAGAAATCCGGCTTGCCGATACTCGCTTCAGCATTCCTGCCTTACATAAATCGCTCAACTTAGGTTAGAATATCAATTATTAATTCATGGGAAAAGTAATCGCCATAGACGGCCCTTCAGGCGCGGGCAAGGGGACAATTGCCAAACTCCTTGCCGGAAAACTTGGATTCAGCTACCTTGACACAGGCGCGCTTTACAGGGCAGTAGCCCTTGCCTTAAGGGAAAAAGGAATAAATCCTGAAGACAGCGATGAAAAGATTGCAAGCGCCTTGAAGGGTATCGGCATTGCTTCCAAAGACGGGAAAGTATTTTTGAAAGAAAACTCTCAACTTCCTGATGGCAGGGATGTATCAGAACTTATACGGTCAACAGAAATAGGCCATTATTCATCTGTATTCTCTGCAAGAAAGGTTGTAAGGGATTTTCTTCTTGATGTTCAGAGAAGCGCCTCGCTTAATACCGACCTTGTGGCTGAAGGAAGGGACATGACAACAGTTGTGTTTCCGAATGCGTGGAAAAAATTTTATCTTGATGCATCCGTTGAAGAGCGGGCAAAAAGGCGCCACCTCCAACTGAGAGAAAAGGGAATCAACATATCCGAATCAGAGGCAAGGAAAGATGTTGTGGAAAGAGACGTGAGGGATTCAGGCAGGGACATTGCCCCGCTCAGGAAAGCTGATGATGCTGTCCTTATAGATTCCTCAAGCATGACCATAGACAAGGTTTTAGAAAATATTATGAAAGTCGTAAGGGCCGGCCATTGACCTTAGCTTACCGGTTTACTACAACTCTGTTCTTCATACTTTTTAAGATTTTTTTCAGGTTTAAGATTGACGGCATCGAAAAAGTTCCCCCAAAAGGCGGTGTTATTGTCGTATCAAACCACATCAGCCATTTGGATCCCTTGGTGATAGGCGCGGCAATAAGAAAAAGGCAGTCAACTTTCATGGCAAAAAGAGGGCTTTTTAAGATACCGCTCATCGGCGCCGTTGTAAAAACATTCTCATTCCCTGTTGACAGAGATACGCCGCCGCCGTCTACGATAAAAGAAGCGGTAAGACGCTTAAAAAATGGCGAACTCATTGTTATGTTTCCTGAAGGCGGCAGAAGTAGAGACGGCAGTCTTCTTGATGCAAAGAGAGGGACGGGATTAATAGCAGCGCTTTCCGGAGCAAAAGTTATTCCTGCTTATATTGACGGCACGAACACGGCTCTACCTGCCGGCGCTAAGTTCATAAGCCTCTCAAAGATTAGAATTATATTCGGCAACCCAATAGAAACAAAAGGAGAAGAATCAGGCAAGGATTTTCAGGAAAGAATCGGGAATGATATAATGAAACAGATAAGAAATTTAAAATGCAAAATTCAAAAATAAAAATTATGGGACTCCTTTATTTTAAATTTTTAATTTTGAACTCTCACGGAGTGAGCAATGAAAATAATAGCAGCTAAGACAGCAGGATTCTGTTTCGGAGTAAAGAGAGCCGTTGACATGGCTTTTAAGACCGCAAAGAAAAAGCAGAAAGGCATTTTCACTCTCGGCCCTATAATACATAACCCCCAGGTCATAGAAAAACTCANNGGTATCCCTTTACATATTATGAACAGGATTTCCGAGGCAGGATTCAATGTAATTGACGCAACCTGCCCTTTTGTGAAAAAAGCTCAGCATTATGCTAAACTGCTCAGAGAAGAGGGTTATCAGGTAATAATACTCGGAGACAGGGAACACCCTGAGGTGCAGGGCCTGATGAGCTATGCAGGAGATGATGCAATAGTTGTTGACAGCGACAGCGCACTTCCGAAAATAAAGAATAATGTCGGGATTGTGGTGCAGACCACGCAGCCAGTTGAAGCGCTTAAAAAACTATTTGCGAGGGTCATAGAGCAGGCAAAGAATGTAAAGGTATATAATACAATATGCAGTTCCACAGCGCTGCGGTTAAAAGAAACAGCGGCTATGGCTAAAAAGGTGGATATTATGCTTGTTGTAGGAGGGAAAAACAGCGCAAACACGACCCAGCTTGCAAAATTGTGCAGGTCACTTTCCGTGCCGACTTATCATATAGAGACAGCCGCCGAACTAATTCCTGAGTGGATGAACGGCGTAAAAAGCGTGGGCATAACAGCAGGAGCATCAACGCCTGACTGGATAATTGAGGATATCATAAAAAAAGTAAAGGAAATAGGAGGATAAAAGGG
>DOHC01000119.1 GCA_003535475.1 Nitrospiraceae bacterium | reverse complement strand
CATGCACGAAACAGGCCCTGTCTGGCCTTCGCCGCCCCAGACAGCGAGGATTCACTATATAAAAAGCATTTCCGGTCCGTCTGATATCGGGATGAAAAGATCATGGGTCAGGAAAATAATGGATGCCACATTCGGGAAGGATGAAACAACAGAAAAGTTACTGAGGCCGTACGGTGTCTTTGCCGATTCTGAGAGGATTTATGTAACAGACCCCGGCAATCGTCTTCTGCATGTTTTTGACATGAGTGAAAAAAAATATCTTGAAATTAAGAAGGCTGATAAAGAGGGGTTTGAATCGCCAATCTGTGTGGCATCTGATAAAAACGGGGAAATATATCTTTCTGATTCCTTATTGAAAAGAGTTTTCATCTTCGATAAAGAAGGGAAGTATCTGAGGGAAATAGGATCGGATTTATTCAGCAGACCTGCAGGTATTGCAATTGATGAAGAAAGACTGTATGTGGTCGATACACACGGGCATAAGATTTTGGCGTTTTCAAAAAAGGAAGGTTCTTTCCTGTTCAGCTTCGGAAAAAACGGTACAGGAAATGGAGAATTCAATTATCCTACGAATATCTTTGCGGGGAAAGATAAATTTCTTTATATAACAGATTCGATGAACTTCAGGGTTCAAATTTTTGATGCTAACGGGAATTTCATCTCGACGTTCGGGAAACACGGCGATGGTTCGGGAGATTTTTCAAAACCCAAAGGCGTTGCTGTTGATTCAGAAGGAAATATTTATGTGGCTGACGCACAATTCGATGCTATCCAGATATTCGATAAAGAAGGACGGCTTCTTCTTGCTTTTGGGGATACAGGCCGTGGAAAAGGACAACTGATCCTTCCTGCAGGCTTGTTCATTGATAAACAGGACAAAATTTATGTAGCAGATTCTTATAATAACAGGATACAGATATTTCAGTATTTGAAAGAAAAGGGGTCAACGGATCAAGAGGCCAAGGATTCAAGTCGGGAACGGGCTCGAACACTTGAACCCTCGAATCCTTAAATTCTTGAGTCCTGTTTGAGAGGCAATAGATGAACGGTAAACGGAGATTTAAATTTTACATTCTGCATTTTGTATTTTGTATTTCAGTTTTAATTCCCCTTTCAGCAGTGGCAGGGATAAGAGATACAAAACATAATCTTTCTGTTTCGGGTCCGGGAGATGTCAAAGCGGTTAGTGAAACTCAAATTTGCATATTCTGCCATACCCCTCACAATTCCTCTCCTGCCAAGCCCCTGTGGAATCATGAGATGACTGCGGTAGTAACGTATACAAACTACTGGAGTTCTACTTTACAGTCGTATGCCTCTGAGGCAGAAGCGCCGCCTATCGACGGGTTCTCAAAACTCTGCCTGAGCTGCCATGATGGGACTGTGGCAATCGGTTCGATAATAAGCAGATGGGAAGAAATTATCATGGTAACAGTTCCCGGTGTTATTGATGAATCAGGGAAACTTACCGGAGGACCTGGATATCTCGGAACAGACTTGTCAGGGGGACACCCGATATCCATTATTTTCGATGAAGCGCTGGCTAACAAAAGAAACTCGGCAGAACCACCCCTCTCCCGACTAAAATGGCCTATAGTTGACCCTGATATCAAACTTCGACCTACACAGAATGGTTTTGGAGTCCAGTGCACAGCTTGTCATGACCCCCATGAGAACAGGGCAGTAAGTGGTTGGCCTCCGTTCTGGCAGAAATCAACGCATGACGAGGCCTGCATGGTCTGTCACGAGGCAATACCGCCAGGGGATATAGAATGGTAAGGTTAATCAAAAAAACAGGGATTCGAGGGTCAAGTGAAATGCTGAAGCCCTTTTTTATAGCTTTGGTATTGATGCTTTTCATCTCTCCATCCTCTCTTTATTCAGACTCAGGGAATGGGCGTTCTCATGGCGACAGAAACAAGCTGCTCAAAGGTTGTGCAAGCTGCCATAAAGGTCATGGTGTATATAAAACGCCTATGCTTTCAGAGAGGAAAGAAATTTTCTGCTTCAGATGTCACGGGCACAATATTTATTCAGAAAATGCAAAGAAAGCCGGGGACATTGCAAAGGATGTCGGTACAGCTAATATTCAAAGTGAATTCGAGAAGCCATATCATCATCCTATTGAAAAAATAGGAATTCACAGGTATGGAGAAATACTGCCTGAGGCAGATCCATCCATGCCAAGGCATTCAGCCTGCGGAGATTGCCACCATCATCACTATGCGGGAGAGAAAAATAAAATGTCAGGTGTAAGGGGTACAAGCAAAGACGGAGCAAAGATAAGGATAACGTATGAATATGAACTTTGCTTCAGTTGTCACTCGTACAGTGCCAACCTGCCCGCATATCAAACTAATAAAGCAGAAATGTTTAACAGCTCAAACCCGTCTTTTCATCCGGTAATCGCTCCCGGGAAAAATACCGATGTTCCAAGCCTTGTTCCTCCCTTAACAACATCGAGCCTTATAAAATGTACTGACTGTCATAATAATGACGATCCCGCAGGTCCAAACGGTCCCCACGGGTCTAACTTCAGATACCTATTATCCAAAAACTATACAACAACTGACGGTTCGGAAGGTCCTTTTCAATATGAACTCTGTTACAACTGTCACAGAAGGAGCAGCATTCTCAGCAACGAAAGCTTTCCGTTACATGATTTACATATCTCAACAGTCGGCGCCTCCTGCAGAACATGCCACAATCCTCACGGGAGCAATCAATATTCACATCTGATAGAGTTTAACAGGGCGTCCGTTATGTCATCAAACAGCGGGCAGCTTCATTATACAGTTTACGGCAGCAGGACAGGGCAATGTGCTCTTAACTGTCACGGGAAGGATCATGACCCGGCACTATATCCGGGAGCAGTCCAAACACCTTCTTCATCTCGTCCGTCCCGTTTTCCTTCCAGAAAGTAAAATAGTTGCTTTGATAGCTCCTTACGCAGCGATTTGGCGTTTTTTGGAGAACACCTTTATGCTGATTGAAAAATGTTCTAACCCAGCTTATCTATAAATGTGCAGTCTTTGTCTTAATAAACTATTGCTTTCTATAAGCGATTAAAATATTAACGAACCCTCAAGCCTCTTTCCCAAGGATAACATCATCAGCCCAGCTCAAAACAGCGGATACCGTTGGGAATCCTATAGTGCTGGTAAGCAATATTATCGTATGGTATATTTCCTCTGTTGTTGCTCCAGCTTCTAATGCCCTCCTTGTATGCGAATGCACCGAGCCCTCAGACCTTATTGCAGCAGCACCAGCTAATTGTATTAAATGAGTAGTTTTTTTATCAATCGGCCCTGCATTTCGTATTACCTTTCCGAGATTATTTACAGCAGTAAGAATTTTCTTGAACCGTTTTTTAATGCGCACATGTTGCTCTGGAAGCTTTGACATTCGTACCTCCTTATTTTTTCTATGCTTATTTTAAAGAGCGAGGATAATGTTTGTCAATTAATGATGCAATTTGAGGTTACTGAGGTGATCCTCTGTGTATTTGTATAAACGTTCAGATGGTCTCCTCTTACAAAACCTGCAAGTGTAATACCGGCTTTCTCAGCAATATCAATCGCGAGCTCGGTTGGGGCGGCTCTGCTTGCGATAATTGGGATTTGCCATCTGGCACATTTCGAAATGATCTCTGAAGAGATTCTGCAGCTCACTACCATCAATTTCCCGGTAAAGGGGATACCCCTAAAAATAGAATAGCCTATTACCTTATCAACAGCATTGTGTCTGCCAATGTCCTCTGCAAATGCAATTATTTTCTTGTCATCGGAAAGCGCAGCGCTGTGAAAGCAGCCTGTCAGTCTGAAGAGCTCTGATTTCTGCTGGAATTCCTCAAAAATTAGGTTCAGCGTTTCAACCGATAGAGAAAAATCATCCTTAATTTTCTTAAACTTTTTTTCCTTGTGAAAGGTAATTCCGCCAAGACATCGAGATACAACCAGGCTTTCTTTTAAGATTTCTTCATCAACATGAAGGTCAACCCTGATTTCATTGCCATCTACTATGCGTATCTGGTCCGGCGAGATTTTATTTGCTAAAATCCCCTCGGTGAGGAGAAGACCGGCAACAAGTTCCTTTATCATTAAAGGTGTACAATAGAGACTCATAAAATCTCTCCTGTTAATAAAAACCCTGAGTCTCTTTTCTGCAGCAATAAAGTCATCTATTTCTTCAAAGAATGCGTCTTTTTTCTTGATGATTTTTCTTTTTATGTAGGGAACCATAAATTATCTCATCTGCATTTTCAAGGCAGAAGGCAATCTCTCTCCGCATTCCCCGGGGTGATGGCTATTTGGTCCCCTTCCTTAACAATTCCACCGCTCAACACCCTGACGAATATCCCTTCCTTCGGCATCACGCAGTCACCGGCCTGATAGTAAATGGCACATCGTGTATGGCATTTCTTGCCTATCTGGCTTACCTCTACTTCTACATTTTTACCAATTGTCATTTTTGTGCCGACAGGAAGTTTCGGAAGGTCAATGCCTTCTGTTGTAATATTCTCGGCAAAATCTCCCGGCTTGACGTCAAGCCCCTTATCCTGCATCTTCTTAATGCTTTCGACGGCGAGGAGGCTTACCTGCCTGTGCCACGCGGAGGACGCGTGGGCATCTCCTTCGATACCGTATTCGGTTTTCAGCAAGACCTCTTTTACCGGCTTTTTCCTGACGCCTTTCTTCTCACTGATATTGAGGGAGACTATCGTTCCAATCATATTTTAAGCTAACATAAAAATATAAGCGGTAACAAGTTAAACTTTTCCACACTATCAGATTTTGAGTATACTTTATTTGCTTTTAGTGATACGATTTTAATGGAATAACACTAAACCTTATAAAAAATAGGGAAATGAATAAGATTTTAATATATATCACATTCGTAACCTTTCTGCTTACCTTCAATAGTAGCGCCTCGACAGAGGAACTCATTGTCGGAGCGGGACAAGCGCCTACTGCAAATATTTTAAAACCAATCGAAGAACATTTCGAAAAGGCTACAGGAATAGATCTTGTAATAATCACGCGTAGTCCGAAGGATGCCTTGATGCTCTTAGAAGCAGGTACTGTTGAAGCTGCGTTGGGAGGTCTTAGCTTCGAAGACTGGATGAAGTACATGAAGCAAGAAGAGGAAGAGATAAAGGACCCATCAGGCCTTTGGCATATGAGTGTGGGGGAAGATAAGATTAAGGTATTGATCCACAAGGACAATCCAGTTTCAAAACTGACAAAAGAGCAGTTAAAGGGGATATTTAATGGGAAGATAACAAGCTGGAATGAACTAGGCGGAGAAGATATTCCTATTGCTGTGGTTTGGACAAAAAATCTTGGGGGCAACGTCATTTTTACAAAAAAAATACTCGATATACCATTATTAAGGAAGGATATGTCAGAAGTAGAAGATTCTCAATTTGCAAAGGCACTTGTGAAATCAAATCCAGGTGCTATAGCCATCAGCCCGCTGGGAATTATAGATGATACCATTAAGTCTCCGGAAACACCCGAGATTAAGCGACCCATAACGATCATTACACAAGGCGAACCTTCCCCCAATGTTCAGAAACTAATTAACTTCATCAGAGGAGAAGGTCAGAAGTATATAAAGCAATAGTGCCTTTATTCATCTGAAGTTAAACCCTACTGTGCTAACTCTGATTTCTTAAGAATCAATTTCAGAAAGGCGTTGACATCGTCAAATGCATATGTAGAATAGATGACCCTATGTGTGCCGTCTTCTTTGATTCTTATAACAATGAAATAAGGCGTCATTATCTCCCCATAAGCCTTATGAACAGAAAAGTCAGTGTCTGGTATAAGAGGGAATGGAATTCTATTAGCCTCTTTATATGCATCAACCTCCATGGGAGTATTTCCTATCCCAATCCCGAGGAATTTGATTTTCTTTTTTAAGTCTGGGTTCTTATCGATTGCATTATAAAGTTCCTTTAAATGCACAGCTTGCGCTGCACAAAAGCGGCAATAAAAGCTGAAAAAATAAACTATTACAACATTTGCTTCTATCTTGGGTATTATGAAAAAACCTTCCTCATCATTTCCCAAGTAGTTCCTTTCTTCTAAAGTTTCAGGAGTTGGAAGTTGTATCAAAGGCAACTCATCGCCCTCTTTCAGAGGTTTGAATTTATCAGCAAGCGCAAGAAAATCCGTAAACGACAAGCATATGACTATAATCAATAAAAACAAGAAATTCTTTTTAATCATCAATAATCAATTAACAAATTGCTGGTAAAAAGTCAAGTTTTTGCTGTTGCAGTTTTTGCTGTTGCAGTAAAATCTCCGCCTTAAGCGCGTCTTCAGTAAAAATGGCAAAGGATGGCAAAACAGTAAGCATTATGCTAATCCTAAAAGAATCATAAATTATCTGCGCATCGGGTATAATGTAAAGCAAGGTTAATTGAAGACCATGATAAAAAGGGTGCTCAATAAATAATAATGTCTCGTGACATCTATCTTGCAAGCGTACCGTTGTATGAGGCACTTGCCGAGTGGCTGAAGAAGCTTGATTCCGAAGGAGCCCTGCGACCGCTTTCAGGTGAAAAAATTGAGACAATAGATTCTCTCGGAAGGGTGACTGCAGAGTCAGTGGCCGCAATAATATCCTCTCCCTTTTATCATTCCTCAGCAATGGACGGTTATGCAGTAAGATTTGCGGAAACCTTTGGTGCGTCTGAGAGAAACCAGAAAAGGCTCAAAATAGGAGAACAGGCCGTATACGTCGATACCGGCGACCCGATGCCGGATGGTTTTACTGCAGTCATAATGATCGAGGATGTAAATATTATCAGAGGTACGGGAACAGGATTAGGGGATAACCAATACATCGAGATCATATCCCCTGCGACTCCTTGGCAGCATGTGAGGATAATTGGCGAGGACATCGTGGCAACGGAAT
>DOHC01000211.1 GCA_003535475.1 Nitrospiraceae bacterium | reverse complement strand
CCTTTGCATGCGCTATAAATGTTGATCCAGAGGTCCTTGTCGTTGACGAGGCGCTGGCCGTTGGTGACGCTATGTTCCAGAGGAGGTGCTACAGGAGGATAGAGGACTTTCAGAAAAGCGGGAAGACGATATTGTTTGTATCACACAATCTGAGCACAGTGGCAAGCATTTGCACACACGCCATGTTCCTTGATAAAGGCACAGTAGTCCAGGTCGGCAAACCCAAAGACGTTGTTAACGCTTACAGTAAGGTGATGGCGGAACGAGAGACGGAGTATGCAAAGAGGATGAGGGGCGGGCAAAAAGAAGCAGTTAAAGTGAGGCAACAGGCAGAGGATGAAAGGATTGTGAATCCAACGAGTACCCGCTTTGGCAGCGGAGGGGCAGAGATTCTGGACCTTAAAATCATTAACAGCGAAGGTAAGCACACCACCGTCCTTCAGATAGGTGAACGGTATGTCTTTAAGACAACTGTATTGTTTAAAAAGGATATTCCAGAGCCGGATATAGGCATTAATATCGTTACTTTAACGGGCTTGCTCATTTACGATATATGTCCTTCAGTCGCCAAAAAGCCGATGTTTCCCATCAAAGCAAACAGTAAGGTCACTGCCGAATTTGAACTGCTTAACAACCTGAACCCCGGCACCTATGCGGCTAATGTAAATGTTGCTGAATTTCTTCCGGATCAACGCGTTTTTCTCGAAAGACGTTTGGATATCCTGACGTTCAAAGTTATCGGAGTGCCAAAGTGTTACGGCCTTGTAGATTTGAATGCACATATCAGGATCAGCGAGCAATAGCACAGAGGTCTATGATGTCGGGTAATTTAAAAGATTTTTATGAAGAATACTGGCAGTACAGAAAGGATATTGGCAAGATACATACAAAACAAAATTACTACATACCTGAACGGTTAAAGGTTGTGGTTTCCATGATTCCTCAGGAAACACGCAAAATCAGCGTTCTCGATGTAGGGTGTGGCGAGGGAACATTAGGCTTGCTCCTTAAGAACAGGCATCATGATTTTTATTCTGTCGGGTGCGATATATCAGAGCATTCAATTGAACTGGCCCGTCCTTTTTATGATAAGGTTTTAGTGCTGAATATTGACGACGAAAACCCAAGAGATAAAATTGAGCTTGATAAGTTCGACTACATCGTGTGCGTCGAAATACTTGAACATCTCATGCACCCAGATACAGCATTGATAAAGCTTAAAGGGTTGCTTTCAGACGATGGTTGTATGATAGTATCTTTCCCGAATATTGCATGGTGGAAGTATCGTTTAAAACTCCTCAGAGGCCATTTCCCCGAGGAAAGCAGGCTTTATCATCATGCCGAACATCTTCACGATTTTACCATTTACTCTTTTAAAGATCTTCTGCAGAAAGCTAATTTGAAAATAGTCGAAATTGATGGTGAATTTATTCCTCCGGATTGGATGAGACGAATAGTCCCCAAGAATTTTCTAAAAAAACTGATGCGCAACCATGTAAATTTTTTCGGCTATCAGGTTGTGATACGGGCAAAGGCAGGATAGCATGAAAATACTGCAGAGAATGCATTTCCACAGATTTTTCTTTTATTGCTTAACAGTAGTGATTGTCAGTTTGCCTATTGAATCTGCCCCTGCCTTAACCGTTGAAAATAAGCTTTACAGTATTATTCTGGAGTTTGACAATTCATATGGCATGACCAATTTTGATGATTTATTAAGGGAAGAAGGTTTTAGAACCGCGTATAAGAAAGGAGGAAATAATGTGCCAAGAGCATTGGCTGCAACTGCTCTTGTTCATTCTTTTATATATAGCTGCAAAGAGAATAACAAGAGGCATTTGGAAAAAGCAATTTATCTTGTGAAAGGACTGCTCGATAGATATCCTCTCTGGACTTCTTCTTTATTAAAACCTGACATTTCATTTAACCTTGCTCCAACGACAGCCTATAATATAGGTCTTGCATCCTGGCTTATTTGGGATGAGATGGATGCATCTTTAAAGGCTGCCGTCAAGGAAATGCTTGTTAAGGAATCTGATTATAGTCTCCTGAGAGAACCAGCTTCAGGGTTTCTGAAGGACACAAAAGCAGACGAAAATGCAGTCGTGCCGCCCCTGCTCGTACTTTCAGCCTTGCTTTTTCCGGATGAGGCTAATGCCCAAAAATGGGAGGAACATGGGCACTGTTATGCCTATCACAGTATTACAACAGGAAAAGACTCTTCTTTCTGTAGCCTGAAAACGATAACAGCCCATGATGATTTCACAATGGATAATCACGGATTCGGTCCTCATCCACTTTATATGGCCGCCCCCCTCGTGCTTTTCGCAGACGCTGCCCTTGTTTATATGGCTTCAGGGAAAGCAGTACCTTACGAACTTAAACATAACGTCCTCCCGTTATGGAAAAGGATAAAAGATTTTGTAGACGGGGATTTCAGATGGACAACGAAGAATTCATGGGATCCCACTGGGTTGAGCAGAGAAGTTTCCGCAGTCACATTCGTCTCAGTTGTATTGGGAATTGACTCTGAGTTTGAGCTAAAATTAATAGATCACAAATTTAACAATCAAAACAACATTATTGAAAAAGAAGTGGGGAAAGTAAAAAAGTTGGCTGATTATGATGAGTCTTTTTTTAATAATGCGATTGTCGCAAAACGATATGTTGTAAGTATACTGCTCCATAAGCCGGAATATTTAATAAAGCCTCCGCTATCAATGAAATAAGAGATAAGAAATGAA
>DOHC01000039.1 GCA_003535475.1 Nitrospiraceae bacterium | reverse complement strand
AAATTTTGGTTCCAATGGCCAGCCGAGATTATTCTTTGTGGCTGTGACCTCATCATGTCCGAGCGGAGAGCCGTGCACTTCAAAGGTATCCTGCTTATGAGGGCTTCCATAGCCTATATGCGTCCTTACTGAAATCAAGGACGGGCGTTCTGTTTCTTCCTGTGCTTTTTTTACTGCTCTTGAGACAGCTTCTATGTCATTGCCATCTTCAACATTCTGAACATGCCATCCGTATGCCTCAAACCTCTTGCATACGTCCTCGGTGAAGGTAAGTTTTGTCTCTCCTGACAGAGAAATGTGGTTATTGTCATAAAGGTATATCAGTTTTCCAAGCTTAAAGTGCCCTCCAAGTGATGCTGCTTCTGAGGCAATTCCCTCCATCAGATCTCCGTCGCTAACTATCGCATATGTGAAGTGATTCACCATCTCATGTCCCGGTTGATTAAACTTTGCCGCAAAAAATCTTTCGGCGATCGCCATTCCTACACCCATCCCAAATCCCTGTCCCAGAGGGCCTGCCGTGCATTCAACTCCGGGCGTATCTCCATATTCAATATGCCCGGGCGTCTTGCTTCCCCATTGCCTGAATCTCTTAATTTCTTCCATTGAGAGGTCGTAGCCTGTTAAGTGCAACAGTGAATAAAGCAGGGCAGAGCCGTGTCCTGCAGAAAGTACAAACCTATCCCTGTCATGCCATTTTGGATTTTCAGGATTATGTTTAAGAAACCTTGTCCAGAGAACATACGCCATGGGAGCCGCGCCCATCGGCATTCCCGGATGACCTGAATCGGCTTCCTCCACCATATCAACAGAAAGCATCCTGATGGTGTTTATGCAGAGTTCATCAAGGTTCATTCTCCCTCCTTCAATTATTCATATTAGCAGATTACTGATTTAAAAATGAAAATTAAAAGAATTAGTATTTTAACTTTTTCCTGAGGGTCAAACGGTTTATCCCGAGTATTCTTGCAGCTTCTGACTGGTTTTCCTTTGTATACGACAGAATGTAATTAAACAAGGGCTTATCCAATTCGTTATGTATTTTTTCGTAGATATTCTTTTCCTTCCCCTGCATGGCGTCCCTTAAAAAAGAGATTAATACCGAGGTAAGGGTTTCGGACAGCGCAGTGCTTTTCGGAAAAGCACGCTCGCCAAGTTCTTTTAGCTCATATGTTGTAAGGTAATGTGTCTTGCTTAAAGCGATAGCAGAACGGATGGTATTCTCAAGCTCACGTATATTCCCCGGCCAATCGTAAGCAGCCATTTTTTTTAAAAATGGCTTCGTAATGCCAATGATTTGCCTCGGCGCAGTATGCCTGTAACGGTTAATAAAGAATTGGAGAAGAGAAAGAATATCTTCCTTACGGTCGCGCAAAGGTGGAATATGTATTGTAGTAACGCGTAACCTGTAATATAAATCCTCTCTGAATTTCCTTTCCTTAACCATTGCCGACAGATCCCTGTTTGTTGCAGAAATCACCCGCACATTCACTTGAACCTCTTTTGTGCTTCCCAGAGGATAAAAGGTCTGTGTCTGTAAGAACCGCAGAAGTTTGCCCTGAAGCGAGAGCGGCAGTTCCCCTATTTCATCAAAAAATACGCATCCTTCATCCGCAATCTTCAGCATGCCTTCCTTTGGCGAAACAGCTCCGGTAAATGAACCTTTCTCAAACCCGAAAAGTTCAGATTCAAGAAGCGCCTCTGGAACTGCAGCGCAATTTATTACAACAAAAGGTTTTCCGAAACGGGAGGAAAGCTGTGCGATGGATTCCGCAATAAGTTCCTTTCCTGTTCCTGTCTCACCGGTAATCAACACAGGCGCTTCGACCTGTGACAGCCGGGCCAGTTTTTTACACACGTTCATAATGACAGACGATTGTCCTACTACAACACAGGTCGGGGTGGGAGGAAGGTTAGTAATAGTGATTGCACGTTTTAACTCTTCCCTGAGGTTATCCATCTCTTGAAGGATTTGCTTTATGACATCATGACTCAAAGGCCGATGGATCGTCTCATAGGCTCCGAATGTTGCCGCTTCTATGACAGGTTCAGTTCTTTTCTTCTTTGTGATAGCAATTAAAAGGTTCTTTTCGCTTAGTTCCCTTATGATGGCCGCCCTCATAGTATCCAGGTCGAAGAAGATTACCGAATTCTTGGCGCATGGAACATTCACTTCAACCTTAGAATCCGTTGGAAGAATATCCGACAGCTCTTTCTTTAGAGAATTGTCGTTAGTGAGTAAAACTATCTTTTCCATTTCTTCATCCTGTATAAATAATATACATGATGATGATATTTTAATCAAGTATTTTTAAAAAATAGATTTAAATAGCCTGTTTTGCTGCCTTATTTTACTTGGCATGATGATTGCTTTTAAACGAATATAATTAAAGAAGATGTTTTAGGAGCAAAACAGTTCTAAAAGGAAGGAAATAAGGTGCAGAGAGAAAACGGTGTTATTCAGGACGGATTGGATTTTGATTATGAGACAGCAGAGAATGTCTTAAGATGGGCGTTATCAACTTTCGGCGATAAGGTTGCAATAGCATCAAGCTTCGGAGCTGAGGATGTTGTCTTAATAGACATGGCTGTGAAGATTAATCCTGCGGTCAGAATATTCACCCTTGATACAGGCAGGCTTCATCAGGAGACTTATGATGTAATGGATGAGGTAAGAAAGAGATACAATATCCCGATAGAGGTATGTTTCCCGGATAAAAACAAAGTAGAAGAAATGATTGGGAAACATGAGTTTAATCTGTTTTATCAGAGCATAGAATTAAGAAAACTCTGCTGCTATGTAAGAAAGGTAGAGCCGCTAAAAGAAAAGCTTAAACATCTTGATGCATGGGTATGCGGGCTCAGGCAGGAGCAGTCTGTTACACGGACACATATCAAAAAGGCGGAATTCGATTCCTCAAGCAACATCACTAAGATTAATCCATTAGCTGACTGGACAAATTCAGATGTATGGGATTACATAGAAAAGAACGATGTCCCGTATAACAAACTGCATGACAAGAATTATCCGTCCATCGGATGTGTTCCCTGCACGAGAGAGATAAAACCATGCGAAGACATACGCGCTGGCCGCTGGTGGTGGGAAGATCCTGGAAAAAAAGAATGCGGACTCCACAGATCCGATATAAAGAACTGAGAGCAGAATAATAAAAAGGAGATTGAGTGGATATGGATACAGTAAAGATATATGGACTATGCCTTGAAAGATTAAAATACCAGCTAAGGAACGCCATGAATAAAACAAGTTTGAATGATCGGATGCTTCTTGAATGCTACAATACAGGAGATCCTGATGATATTATAGATATCCTTGACCTCTATGATATTGAAGAAAAGACTATCGGCTCTGTCATAAGAAAGCTTGATGATCTGGCATATACTGTCTCTGCGCTGACTTGCGAAACCTTGAGTTTTGGTTTTACCGAAAAGGGTCATCTTGGCTTATATCTTGAGTTAAAAAAAGAATGTGCTGATACTCCTGAGGAGACGATTCATGGGAACAGAGCAGAGTTTATTAATACATAATGAATCAACTACAATTTGGCTCCCGGGGAGGGATTCGAAC
>DOHC01000273.1 GCA_003535475.1 Nitrospiraceae bacterium | reverse complement strand
GCTGCGTGTTTAAGTTCGTGAAATGAATGTGATGAATGTTTTTTAAATATCTCATAATATCACCGGCTTAATTTAGCAGAAGCAAGACGGTTTAGACTTACCCCGCTTTCAGCCGCCTGCACAGCAAGGTCTTTATGTGTTTCAGGAGTAACACGCACAACAAATTTTCCGCTGTAATGGCGATTTGCTATCGGCGCAGGGATAGCCTCCCCTGTTTTTCTCATATCTTCTATTACCGCGGCAACAACTTTGCGAATACCCCTTAAAGCTTCTTCCGGGGTTTTCGCTAACCAGCTCAAGCCCGGAAATTCAGCGCACAGTCCGACATATTCGTTATCCGCCGCTGACCACGTTACTCTGTAAGTGTAATGATCATTTTTTAGCGCCATAAGTTACCTCCAATATCTCAATAGCTTTAAGCACTTGCTTTACCTGATATGCCTTAGCCTTTCCTTTATCGTTTTGAATATTAATTCTCGGGTCCCCTTGCCATGGCGTTTTATATATTCTATGGCTGCTTCCTTTTTGTCGGGCAGGTCCAAAGTAGTAATCACAAACCATGCATAAGTCGGCGAAGCGTATATTTTGAGGCTTGCTTCTCATTTGCAGAACTATCTCTGCAACCTTACCCATATAAAATTATAGTATCAATAGTAGTATCACTGTCAATCTTTATTTTCGCGCGCTTCCCGACTTCCCGCAGCAGATGAAAAATATGCCTGTATTCATAATCAAGAACAACCTGATGACCGCAAACATCAGCAGAGAAGAATATTTCAAATTACTGGAAAGTATTTAAAGAGAATGGGGAGAGGATTGGGTGGCTAAAGAATGGAAACGTTAATTACGCTGTTAAGGCGCTTCTGCCCTATTGGACTATAAAACTGTGAAGTATTGCAGCAGTTAGGAAAATTGAGGCAAGGGGTGGGTGAAGGGGGAAAGGTTTTGTGGTTGAGGTAAGGCTCTCAGATAATTTGTTGCTAAATTCAGTTTTTTTATGATAATTTTAAGTATATGAAGGATAGGGCAGACCATGAAGCGAGAGCAGATTATTAGAGTGATAAAAGGAGTATTAAGCGAGCATGGGATAAGGGAAGCTTATCTCTTCGGCAGCTTTGCAAGAAAAGAAAGATACCGCGATATTGATATAGCCATCGAGCCTCCGAAGGGGAAATTTTCGCTGCTCGACCTTGTAGGCGTAGAGCAGGAACTTGAAGACGAAACCGGCAAAAACGTAGATGTTGTAATACTCCGTTCAATCAAACCACGGCTTAAACCATATATCGAAAAAGACCTCACCGCAATACTGTGAAAAAAATCAGGAAAGATAATCTGGTTTATGTTGATGATATCCTATCGGCAATAAAGAAAATAAACAAATTCTGCAAAGACATCGAAAAAGAAGACTTCATGAAGAATGAATTACTGATGGATGCAGTTGTCAGGAATCTGGAGATAATGGGCGAGGCATCATCAAAACTCACGGCCTCTTTCAGAGAAAGATATAAGGCAGTAGAATGGCGAAAGATAATTGGGATGAGGAATCGCATCATCCATGCGTATGATACCGTGAATTTTGAGATTGTATGGGATGTGGTTCAGGAAGACCTGCCTGCATTGAAGAAGAAATTGAAGGCGATTATTTCAGCTCACCCGTCAAAAAATTAAGCTGCTTTTTCACAGATAATCTCAGCTTTGATAATGTGTCCAAGAGGTTGAAAAATTTAGGGAGAGAGTGGGGAACAGATTTTTGCGATTCCGCAGCAGATGAAAAATGCGCCTGTCGGATTTATTCAGTAGTGGCAATTCTTCTAAATGTCATGCCGATATTTCTTTCAACATGTTCTTTTTTCGTCATTTCTTTGGTTATGCGGGCATCGTTGTAACTTCAACCAGATGATGTCTCTTGCGCGCCTCGTTCACAATTCCTTCTAACCTTACAGAAATGGCATCTTCGATCCAGTCTGTGCCGCACTGCGAGCATACTGTTGCGGGCACGTCTCTTACAACGACCACGCCAAAGCCTAAGTCAACAGTAAACGTAGTTTTCCCTTCCTTTTTTGCGCCTCCGCAAAGCGGGCATTTATCGGGGAAGTTCTTGAATGTCATTTTTGCCTCACAATATAACCATTCTCAATTGCGTTTCGTAATACAGCTCTGTTCATTTGCTTAATTATAATTATACTTTAATGTCAAGCGGTATTGCCATGATATAGGTAATTAAATCAGTTGCGCTTTCCTGCGTCAGGAGGTGTTTCTGAGTGCGATGCGGAGGGGGGCTATAACTCAGCGCCGTTTATTTTATCAAAAGCACAGGCTTCCCGACTTCCCGCAGCAGATGAAAAATGTAACTGTCAGATAATGGACTATGGATTAAATTTATGCCGCTGCGTGTTTAAGTTCGTGAAATGAATGTATGGATTCAATCTCTTTCTTGTGCCGCTTCTGTGCTTCTTCAATGTCGTAAAGTGCCTGTAAATTCATCCAAAATTCCGTGGGGACTCCGAAGAATTTTCCAAGTTTTACCGCAGTTTCAGCCGTAATGCTTCTGTTGCCTTTGATTATCTGGCTTACCCTCGTCTCTGAAAGTCCTGTTTCTTTAGACAAACGATAAACGGATATTCCCATTGGCTCTAAAAATTCCTCTTTAAGCACTTCACCCGGATGAATGTTTTTTAAATATCTTCTCATGTTCTAATTATTTCAACGAGCTTTTCAATAATTCCATTGAGTTTTTCTTTTGTAAGATTACCGACTTTGTATAGAACGATATGGCTGTCAGCCGTAAAAATGCGATTAGGCCTTATATTGCTCGGCTGTTTTAAACCGCCTGCCTCAAAGTTCTTATCATCAAGCGGAATTGCGTAATTGTCTTTAATGGACTGGCTGGTTATCTGGCAGAGAATAACATCATCGCCTTCTAATTTTGAAACGACTAAAGCAGGACGCCTTTTGGCTTGAGACAGGTCAGAAAAAGGAAAGGGCACAACAACCACATCGCCTTTTATAAGCTTTGCCACGCCTCGTCTTCCTCCGGCCTCAGCCAATCTTTTTTGAGTGATGACTCGCTTGCAATAGCAGTATCAAGCCTTTCCTTGATTATTTTTGTCTTTAAGAAATGAACAAAGTCCAGCACCTCGTCAAGCAAAGGCTCCGGAACCTGTTCTATCTCGCTTAAAAGCAATTCTTTCTTGCTCATGGCTTCCCCTCCTAAACGGTTATAGCTAATTATAACAGATTAAAACCGCTTTTTTTCTTGCCAGCCGATAGACTTCCCGGCTTCCCGCAGCAGATGAAAATGTGCATGGCGGATTTATTCAGCCTATACCTTTACGGAGAAGATAATCGCCGGCAAAGACCGGGCATATGAGCTTATTTTGTCCAGTCCACTACTTTCAGAGTCTTAATCCGTTCGAATTCCTTTATATTATTTGTCACAAGAGTTACGCCGAGGCTGAGTGCATGTGCGCCTATAAGCATATCCATTGAACCAATCGGCATCCCGTCTTTCTCAAGCCCTGACCTGACTGCACCATATATTTCTGCGGCATTATCGTCAAATGGAGCGATTTCCAAAGGCAAAAGAAATTCATTCAACGCGATCTTATTCTTCTGAATATGCTGGCTCTTTTCAACGCCATATTCAAGCTCTGCAAGGCTGACAGCGGAAATGCCTATATCTCCAACAGAACAGGATTTAAAATGATGCAGCACTTTTTGAGATTTTTGTTTAATGAGAAAAATGCAGGTATTGGTGTCCAGCATGAACTTCATTATAACTTCTCCCGCAATTGCACTTTTGGCTGAGACCTCTTTGTCATAAAATCGTCCGAGAACTTGCTCAGACTATTAACAAGAGAGTCCCATGAGTTGCTCTTCGGGATAAGCACAACCACATTGCCTGCTTTCTTTATGAAAACATTGTCGTCTTTAAACCTGAATTCTTTTGGCAGGCGAACCGCCTGGCTCTGCCCATTCCGGAATATCTTTGCAGTCTTCATAATACACCTCCTTAGAGTATATATTTAAAATATATACTATTTATGGAAAAGATTGCAAGGGGCAAAAAAGTAGTCCGGTCATAAGTTTAAATCTTCATATTAAGGCGAATAGCTGGCCTACCGACTTCCCGCAGCAGATGAATCCCGTTAGAGAACTCACAATTAAACCCTGAGGGTATTCTCTAACTGGGATGAAAAATGTGCCTGTCCTTTTTATTTCATAAGCAGAATGAGAGAGAGGATGGGGGGGGAGAAAAGTTAAAAATATTAAGTGAAAATATCAAAATTAAAGATCTGACCTGCCAATCTCTTTTCTCTTAACCCTGACCCGATACCACCAATCAAAAAAATTTATGGTTCTGATATATTTACGTTGTTCCTTCAGTGGTGCCTTTCTCTGCATTGCAATTAAGACGGGTGTTAACGGATGATGATTAGGATAAAGGGGGTGTGCTCGTCCATAACGGGGCACAAAAGCTACAATCTGATCATCTTTAAGCTTTTTCATCGGTATTTTCCTATTTCGACTTTTATGTTTATATGTTGTTCTATACCCATTCCTTTCCGGATAAAAATTGAGACAATAAGCTTTTTCTATGGCATAAGGTGTTAATATAAACCCTATCCAGTCAGTAGCTTCTGCAAAGGCATATGCATCAATCAAAACATCTCCCAAATATATTCCCTTATTAAGCGCATATTCATAAGAGAATAAGCCAAGCGATAAAGCTCCTCTTAAAGGGACTTCACGTCCAATACACTTGATAAAGAAGTTTTCTGCAAGACGTATTATATTAATGAAGGATTGAAGAGACTCATCTGGCGTGAAAATAATGAAAGTATCAGAAAACCAAGCGCAGTGGAGATTTTCTCTATCACTGGCATTCAATTCTGAAAGCGCGTCTTCATAATTATTTCTTATCACAAACAAGGCATTAGGAGCCGTAGGTTGGGTGAGAGCTTCTTCAACAACTTTTTTGAAACCCAAAATGTCGAAATAAGCAAGCCAACAATTGCGATAACCTGCATCCTCTAAGGACATTACAAAATCTTTCTTATTCATAACAGTTTAGAAAAAAATGAGAGATTCAATTTTTGACTACCTATGTTTAAAAGTTTTTTGCAACGCACGCTTTCTCATTTCCCATATCACACGCCTTCTGAAAATCAGAAATCGCCCTGCCTTTATTCCCTGATAGAAAATAGGCAGCTCCACGCCCGAGGTAGGCAGAGGCATTATTCGGGTCTAATGCAATTGTCTTGTTGAAATCCTCAATCGCCCTGTCATATTGTTCTTTCTTAGCATAAGCAACTCCACGACCAGTGTAGGCTTCGGCATTATTCGGGTCTAATACGATTGCCTTATTATAATCCGCAATTGCCCTGTCATATTGTCCTTTCTTAGCATACGCCTCCCCACGACTGAGGTAGGCATAGAAGAGAAGAACTACCTTTTCAGATCGCACGGGTTCAAACGGGTCGATAAACTCAGGGCGTTTTGTATGTGTTGCGGTATTATCGATATTATAATTTTCCGTTGACCCAACAGGTGTTGCATTATCCCATTCGTCTTGTAATGTTGCGGCATTATCGATATTATAATTTTCCGTTGACCCTTTATCAGGCAATCCAGACAAGTCTATGCTATTCAACGCTGCCAATTCATCCTCATCAGATTTGTATTTAACTAAGCCGCGTGTTTCTTCTTCAAGTTTTTTAATTAATGCAGGGTCATTGACAGGTTTTAACCCTGATGTGCTTCCCTCCAGTTCTACGATTAAAGAGGTATCAGCTTCTAACGGGCCCAAATATTCAATTGTCGGTTTGAAGTCAAAGATAACATCGTCTTTGTTTATAACATTTCCACTCTTAGCAGTTGTTTCTTCCTCTATAACAAACCTTTTTTCTTTTGTATTTTCTAATGCGATAGCCTTATTATAATCCTCAATTGCCTTGTCATATTGTCCTTTCTTAGCATAGGCAAACCCACGCTTGAGGTATGCGTCGGCATCATTTGGGTTTAATGCAATTGCTTTGTTATAATCCGCAATAATTGCCCTATTGTAATCCTCTATCACCCTGTTAAAAGTTTCAATCGCTTTGTCATATTGTCCCTTGCCAGCATAGACAATCCCGCGTTCGTAGTAGGTTTCGGCATTAGCGTAACTCGGTGTTAATATAATTGCCTTGCTATAATCCACAATAGCCCTGTCGTATTGACCTTTCATAGCATAGGAACGCCCGCGAAAGTGGTAGGCAGAGCTACCATTCGGGTCTATTGCAATCGCCTTATTGTAATCTTTGATCGCCTTGTCATATTGTCCTTTCTTATCATAGGCAAAGCCACGAAAATAGTAGTAGCCAGGTAAAATAAAAGAAGAGTTATCCCCCCATTGTAGCGGGACTAATACAATTGCTTTATTATAATCTTCAATCGCCTTATCATATTGTCCTTTGTTAGAATAGGCATGTCCACGAACGGAGTAGACATAGGCATCATTCGGATCTAATGCAATAGCCTTATTATAATCCTCAATTGCCCTGTCATGTTGTTCTTTATCAGCATAGGCATACCCGCGATAGCGGTAAGCCTTAGCATTATTTGGGTTTAAGGCAATAGAATTGGAATATGCCTCTATTGCCTTATCATATTCTTTTTTTATTGTGTAATTGAACCCCTTGTCATACCACTCAATCGCAGTCAACCCCTGTATCGCTGCTTTATATTCCTGCTGAATTTTCTTGCTTGGCTGTTTATTAATAGCTTTAGCAAGTTCTATATTTAGCCTCTCCACTTCTTTTGTCAGTTCCTCAGCCTTTTTCCTTATTTCCTCAAGTTCTTTTCCTTTAAACTTGTCATCCATTATTTTCTTTAATGATTTGGCAACATCCTTGGGGTCTGCCGAGACCTTTGCTTTTAGCCAGTATGTCTTTCCATCCCATTTATCCTCTGTAATCTCTGCGCCTACTATTCCTGCGCTGTAAGTCTTTATCTGCTCTTTCGTGAGCTTGAAATCTTTAACCTCTGTCTCGCTTATCAGATATGTGCCGAGTTCTTCAAGAAGCAGTCTCTTTACCATCTCAAGCGAAATAGTCCTGCATGACGCCTTGCTGTCAAGCTCGCTTGCCTGATAGGTGTATTCTTTTACAAAGGTAACTTTCTCGGCGTGGGATAATCCGGCAAACAGGAATGTAATAGAAACAACTGCGAGAATAATTTTTATGAAATATCGCATCTCATCCCTCAAATATCTAATGTAGTCTTTCATGAAATATAATCCCCTCCACAATAAAAATCAAGGTAAAATTCACCTTCCCGAAGCTTTCAAGTCCTCTCCGCCCTTGCCCTAAAATCTATGTTTAGTGCAAAATATCAGGCAATTCAAAATAATTATCTCGCAGTAAGGATGCGGGGTATCCAGAAAATTATACAAAACACATCGTCATTCCCCGACTTGATCGGGGAATCCAGTTTCTTTTATTCTGGATTGTCCGGTCAAGCCGGACAATGACATACATAGGTAACCCTGTAGCAAGCTACAGGGAATTACAAGTTAAAGGAGATTTTGTGTCTGTCAAAGTAGGAGTTATAGGAGTTGGCTATCTGGGACAGCACCATGCAAGGATATATTCAGAGATAGAAGATGCAGAACTTATAGCTCTCATTGATATTGATGAAGAAAAGGCAAAAGTCCTTGCTGCCAAGTATAACTGCAAGGCATATTCTGACTACAAAGATATTATTAATGAGCTTGATGCTGTGAGCATTGTCACTCCCACAATTCTGCATCACAAAATAGCGCTGGACTGCATAAAGGCAGGGAAAGACCTTCTGATAGAAAAGCCGATAACAGTGAGCGTGGCTGAAGCGGATGAACTCATAAATGAAGCTGAAAAAAAGAAGTGCATACTTCAGGTCGGGCATGTTGAGAGATATAATCCTGCTGTGATTGCTGTGTCAGGGCTGATAAAAAATCCCCGGTTCCTTGAGTCTGAGAGGGTGTCGCCTTTTACCGGCAGGAGCACTGATATAGATATAACGCTGGACTTGATGATACACGACATAGATATTATGCTTGGTTTTGCGGCTTCGCCTGTGAAGGAGATACGGGCGCGAGGCGCAAGCGTGCTTACGGATAAGATAGATGTTGCAAAGGTCTGGCTTGAATTTGAGAACGGGTGCGCAGCCATTGCAACGGCAAGCCGGTTGTCGCCTGAAAAACAGAGAAGGCTTAAGATTTTTCAGGAAGATTCATTCATACATATTGATTATCAGAATCATGAGGTGAGGGTTTACTCTAAAAAAGGAGACAGTCTATCTTCTGATATAATACGGCCTGAGAAAAAAGAGCCGCTGAAAGAAGAGCTTATTGATTTTATCGGGTGCGTGAAAGAGAGGAGAAATCCAATGGTCTCAGGCATAGAGGGCAGGAATGCGCTGAAGGTAGCGCTTGATATAACAGAGAAGATAAGAAAGGATTTGGGGAAATAAGAATGGTTCCAATGATAGACCTGAAAAAGGAATTTGCCGAGATTAAGGGAGAGGTCCTTGACATGCTCACAGAGGTGCTGGAGAGTTCGCAGTATATCCTCGGCCCTAAGGTTGCTGAATTTGAAAAGAAGATTGCGGATTACCATAATGTCTCTTCTGCGATTGGCGTTGCTTCAGGCACGGACGCGCTTCACCTGAGCATTGACGCGCTTGGCATAGGAGAAGGGGACGAGGTTATCACAACGCCGTTCACTTTTTTTGCCACTGCCGAGGCGATACTCTATACAGGCGCAATCCCCGTATTCGTTGACATAGAGCCCGAATCTCTGAATATAGATGTCAGCCTGATAGAAAAAAAGATTACTTCAAGGACAAAGGCTATTATCCCGGTGCATATATTCGGCCATCCTGCTGATATGGATTCAATTCAGAAAATAGCGAAGAAGCATAACCTTAAAATAATTGAAGACTGCGCCCAGGCATTCGGCAGTTCTATCAGGGATAAGAAAGCCGGAAGTTTCGGGGATGCGGGCTGTTTTAGTTTTTATCCGAGCAAAAATCTCGGCGCTTACGGCGACGGAGGCATAGTAACGATTAACGACCTTGCTGTTGCCGACAATATAAGGAAATTAAGGAATCACGGCTCCAAGGGAGCATACAAACATGAGACAATCGGATTTAACAGCAGGCTGGATGAGATACAGGCCGGAATATTGCTCGTGAAATTTAAGCGGATTGATGAATACAACCGGAAGAGAAGGCAGAATGCCGGGCTTTATACAAAACTTCTGTCAGGCGTTGTAAAATGCCCTGTGGAAAAGGACGGCTTCTATCACGTATATCACCAGTATACGGTCATGACTCCCAAGAGGAATATTATTCAGGAGAAATTAAAGGCAGAAGGTATTGCATCCGTTGTTTATTATCCGATTCCGCTTCACCTGCAGGAGGCTCTAAGATTCCTTGGTTATAAAGAAGGAGATTTCCCTGTTACTGAAAGGGCAACCAGAGAAGTCCTTTCCCTGCCGATGTACCCCGAACTCGAAAAAGCTGCCATCAAAAAGATAGCCGAGACAATCAGGTCGGCCACCAGGAATATGTTGTAGCCGCAAACTTTAGTTTGCGCAGAATATACGCAGGCTAAAGCCTGCGGCTACTTTTCTGTGGACGCCCTTCTTTGACACGCTATCCTTTTTGTGTTACAATGTCTTACATAGTGGAAGGAGTGTACAAAAAATATGGCTGATACGATTACGATACGACTGCCCGAGAAATTGCAGAAGGAATTGGAATGCGTAGTGAAGGCAGAGAAAACGTCCAAAAGCGAGATTATCAGGGATGCGGTAACTCGCTATCTTGCCGTAAAGAGATTTCAGCAATTGAGAAACCAGGTGCTGCCGTTTGCCGAAGCGCGGGGATTATTGACGGACGAGGATATTTTTAAAACCGTCTCATGAAAATCGTTTTAGACACGAATGTCATTCTGGCCGCTTTTGCCTCAAGAGGTTTGTGCGCCGAGCTTTTTGAAGTATGTCTTTCGGGCCACACTGTTATTCTGAGTGAGCATATCCTTTCGGAGATGCGCAAAGCGCTGATGAATAAAATTAAACTTCCGCCGGACACTGTTGAGGCTATTATCGGATATTTGAAAGACACCGCAGAGATAGTTGTGCCGGAGCCCCTCGATGTTTCCGTCTGCCGTGATAAAAGCGATATTGCAATTATCGGTACTGCCTTGCGAGGCAATGCCGGGTTTATCATCACAGGGGATGAAGACCTGTTGATTCTGAAAAAATACAAAGGGATAAAAATTATTAATCCAAGGGAATACTGGAATATTTTAAAGCGAAAAACACGTCTGCTCCGTTAGGAATCCTTCACTGAATTGTGTGGATACATCCCCCACTTTTTTAAAGGGAGGTTAGGGGGGATTACTTACTAAGGAGTTTAAAAGTAAGGACACATTTAAACACCCTCCCCTTAATCCCCTCCCATCAAGGGAGGGGCGATTCTTAAGTCCCCTCTCCCTTGACGGGAGAGGCAAGGGTGAGGGTGTGTGGCTTTACTTA
>DOHC01000131.1 GCA_003535475.1 Nitrospiraceae bacterium | reverse complement strand
GTCGTAGACTCGACTCTGCGAGAAGTGGAGGAGGATTATGTTTCTAAAAATCGGGCATAGGGGAGCAAGGGCATACGAGGTTGAGAACACCCTTGATAGTTTTAAAAGGGCTATTGAGCTTGGCGTAAATGCCATTGAATTTGACGTGAGGGCAACAAAGGATGGAAAGCTCATTGTCTTTCACGACGATAACCTGAAAAGGGTCTTTGGAAAAGACATCGAGTTAAATGCTTCGATATTAAAAGAACTAAAACGTCTCACGCAAAACAGAATCCCGACCTTTGAAGAGGCATTGCAATTCATCGGTACAAAGGTAGAAAGGATTTTCATTGAGCTAAAAGAAACAGGCTATGAAAAGAAAGTCCTTGCGGTTATAAAGAAAGAAAAACTCCTTGACCGTGCAATCATTGTCTCGTTCCATGAAGAGGCGCTCTCTGAAATCAGAAAACTGGACAGCAAGATAGAGACAGGACTCATCTATGCAAGGCACAAGAACCCCATTGCCTCCGCTTTAAAATTAAAAGCGCAGCACCTCGTTGCCCTCTATAAGTTTACTCATACAAAAAATATTGAAGATGCGCATAAGAAAAACCTCAAGGTAATTGTCTGGACAATCAATACAAAAGAAGAGGCAAAAGAATACCGCGCCAAAGGCGTTGACGGGATTGCAAGCGACAAACCGGATGTCTTGTAAAACGCTGGTCAAATCCCAAAATATTACCATCAAATCTCTTCATCTTGACACGATGCCTTAAACCCGTTATTGTAAAATCATAAGTATAAAAGGAGGCGCTCATGAAAATAGAACTTGAAGGCACATTGCTAAAAATGACCCCTGAAAACAACAGAGAGAAAAACGAACTCAACCAGCTCTGGGTAATCCTCATAGACTGCGTTAAAGAAAACAAAAAGCTTGTTCCTGTGGGGCAGTACCTTCCCGGAATGAAAGAAGTGGCTACGTTTAATATCGAATAGCGCCAATTAAAGCCGTTACATATTTATGAAAAAAAAACGAGTTGTATGCGCAGGAACGTTTGACCATTTTCACCCGGGGCATATTGATTTTTTGAAACAGGCGCAGGTTCTTGGGGATAAACTCGTTGTTATTGTTGCAAGGGATGAGAATGTCAAACGGATAAAAGGCATGATGCCTGAGCACAATGAAGAACAGCGCAGGGAGAATGTTGAAAAAAGCGGCATACCTGACAGTGTTATCCTCGGATACACGGATAAGGATATTTTCTTGATACTTGAAGGACTCAAGCCTGACATAATCGCACTCGGATATGACCAGCGCGTAAGCGAAGAATCTGTAGTCAAAAGGCTTCCTCATTGCAAGGTCGTCAGACTAAAACCGTTCCATCCCGACAAATACAAATCGTCATATCTCAGAGCAAAGACAAGATAAAAAGGGCTCGCATCTGCGAGCCCTTTTAAACCAATCAGCTTTCTTCTTTAGAAGAAGAGTTTCTGGTTAATCAGGATACCCAGCGATATTAGGAGCGCATAAATCGCCAGAGACTCAATCATAGCAAGACCGATAATCAGAACGAGCTGAATCTTTCCCAGTGCACCCGGATTTCTTGCAACACCTTCTGTTGCGCCTCTCAAGCCGAAACCCATTCCGATTCCTGTACCGAGACCGGCAAGACCGATTGCAAGGCCACCGCCAAGAACTGCCATTGCCTTAACAGAATAATCACCAGATGCTGCAGCCTTTGCTTCTTCTGCAAAAACAAACGGAGCAAACAGACAGACAAAAGTTAGTGCCATTAAAATTACAGAGATTATTTTTCTCATCCCTTATCCCTCCTTTCTTCCAAAATTCGTATTTAATGTCCTTCTTCAACAGCGCCGGCAAGATATAGAGTGGTCAGAAGGACAAAGACAAATGCCTGTATAAGACTTACGAGTGTGCCCAATGCGAGTATGAGCGTTGGAATTATCCACGGAGCCAATATAGCAAGCACACCTAAGAGTATATGTTTTGCCACCATGTTCCCGAAAAGCCTCACCGAGAGAGTGATAGGCCTTACAAGATGCCCGATAAATTCTATAAAAAACATCAGTATCATAAAGGGCAGTGCAAATACAGAACGAATTGGACCGAGGAAATGATTTAGGTATTTTATCCCATGAATCTTAATCCCGTAATAATGCGTTGCCAGAAACACAGGTATTGCCATTGCTGCATTTGTATTTATGTTGCTCGTAGGAGAAGCAAATCCCGGGATGAGACCCATAAAATTGCAAATGAGTATAAACATGAATAATGTGCCGATCAAAGGAAAAAGAGTTCTGCCCCAGTGGTGACCTATGTTTTCCTCTGTGAGTTTAAGGAATGTCTCAACAACTACCTCAATAAAATTCTGGAAGCCTGTCGGCACGATGCTTAAAGAACGCCTGATGACAAGCGCAGATGTTATAAGAATGACAGACGCAAGGACTGCGTAAGTAACAGCATGGGGAATTTTATTGGGATCAATAATCGCATCCATTAAAAGCACTTCTTGCATGCCAGCTGCCATAAAAGCCTCCTCTACGTAGTCATAGGCTACGGGAAAAATCGTTGATATCTTAATTAAAATTCCAACTCAAAGTCAAGGATTTTAGCAGGGGATAAGTTATATAAAAAATTTATGAATCTATAATGCGCGTACTGCAACAATCCTCTCTGTGCCTGCATAGTCTTTAATCACAGCGATATTACAGAAGCTGTTCTGCATGGCGATTCCTGAGACTTCCTCTGCCTGTCCTTCTCCGATTTCAAGAAAGATAACTCCGCTAAAAGCAAGGTATCCACGCGCCTCTGAGAGTATCGTCCTGTAATAGCGGAGTCCGTCCTCGCCTCCGTCAAGAGCGTTCCTCGGCTCCCACTTGTTTATCTCAGGCTGAAGATTCGGCATGTCACCGCTTCTGATATAAGGAGGGTTTGAGACAATCACATCGAAAGTGACGAGTGACGAGTGACGAGT
>DOHC01000281.1 GCA_003535475.1 Nitrospiraceae bacterium | reverse complement strand
ATGTGCAATATGTGCAATTATTATGCAATAACATAGAATGCACCTGCCCCTTTCTTGCCGCTTTCTTTTATGATGCCTTTTTGAATTAGTTTTCGTAAATCGTTGGTTACTGTATTCCTTGAACATTTGTTTAACTCTTGATATTCCTTATTCGTAATCCTTCCCCTTTCCTTCACATACATTACCGCCTTTATCTGCCGCTCATTCAAACCCGTCTTTCTTAAATGTTCCTCCGTATAAATGTCTTTATAGAAGTATATCGAAAAGCCGCCAAACTCTTCTTTAAACTCAGGCTCGGGTAATCCGGCTTTTTTACATTCATTTGTAATCTTGATTGTGCCTCTCCCCCATGTCTCAATTAACCCGGCCTTGAAAAACACATCCGCCAGCAATTCATTCCTCGGGCGGGAAGGATGGTTTTTCTTCAAGTCGGCTATTTTAATATCTTTAGGCAATGCGCCTTCATTCCATAAAATCAGTTTATCAGGATAGATTTTTAACTGGATGTGAGCGCCGATATAATCTCTGTGGATAACCGCATTTATTATTGCTTCTCTTAACGCCTCTTCAGGATATTCCAATTTCTCTTTCCTGTAAATCCCTTCAAACCCTATTTCGGAAATGAGATATTTTGCCCTCAGTAATTCTATTGCCTTCTCTACCTGTTCAAAGAGATTGCCTTCAACATCATCGGAACTCACAATATCCGTATCTGTGCGGAATTTGCCGACCTTAATGAATGCGCTTGTATAAAACCTCTTAGGATTTTTTCCGAAAAGCAATATTGCTGCTCTTTTCAGGTTGCCGTTTTCAAGCAAATTTAATTTTTGAAGAAGTTTGAGCTTGTCTTTTTCTTCTTTAACGAATGGCAGTCGTTTTATGGCAAGCTCTTTAAATCTTTCAACTGTCTTAATATCAATGTCATCCATTGCAGCTTTTTCTTCTGCATATTCAGCCCAAGCCCTGCCTGATTTTGATATTAGAAACTTCGTCAGTTCCTTGCCCTTTAGCTCCTGTGTAGTGCTCCCGCTCCTCACAAAATATTTTCCGTGATAGGAGATTGGAGCATAAGAAGGCTTGACCTCTATGATAAGGGTGTCCTTGCCTTTCTTGCTTTCAGTAATTACCTTTGGGATTATGCCGAGTATATCCTTTATCTTATTCGGCACATCTTCAAGAAGTTTTTTGGCATTTTCCAAGCCAATTGGTCTGCCTTTATCGTCAATGCCGATTACCAATTTCNNTCCCGCCGTCAGCATTTGCAAAGGCGCAGATTACTTTGAGATATTCATCCCGCCAAATGGATTTGAACTCTATGTTTTGCGATTCAAGTGATTTTAAAGGCATATTTTCTTTCACTCCCTCATCTCATACACTCAATTTCTGAGCCGTGAGGTCAGGCGAGGGTCATCGTTCAATAACATATCAGACAATTCCTTCTAACCTTATTTTCAGAAACTTTTGCCTAGAAATGTCGCCGCCAGTTTTATCAACGTATTCATTAATAATATGTCCTGCTTCAGCTTCCGATAGTAACTGCCATAGTATTGCCTCAGACATACATAAAAAAGCAAATGTAATCACAGAAAGCGAAATATTAAAGCTCAACCCTTCTTTTTCAGTAACACCTGACAGCAAATGATCTATAGAATCATAGTTGTGTTTCTTTCGGAGGCGATAGAGGCAGTCCAGCAAAGAAACATCCTTACAATCAACATTACATATTTTCCCCCATTTTTTTCTTGGATGCTTGTGATTGCGCCACTTCTCAGCCTGATGCTCCTCGAAGGTCGTTCTACACCATAAAGCAATGTAATCAGAGCTGTTATGGCGATTGGAAATAGGGTTTATTTTTTTTATAGGGACTGCTAAATTGTTGAAACCATTTTTTCCATAACAAACATTGAAGGGGTAAAGAAACCCAAAAGTCGAGTTATCCTGAGCAAATCTATTCAGCAAATCATTATGACTGAACCTTGATGACCCCAAATATAACTCATAAAGTGCACGCATAGATAAAAAACACACATAATATGCTTGAACAATTTTCCAGCCGAGAAAGTAAATAATATCGACTGCATTAATATCAAAGTAAAATTCTTGATGAAGATTCATCTCGGTAAGCCAACAATTGTGCAAGGTTTTTCTCACGTTGTCCATATCAATATTTGAACACCTGCTGACAGAAGTAAGTTTTTTTTGAGATAGTATCCCCTGCCTCAGCTTTCTAAAATCAAGTTCTCCATTTGCATAGGTATCTATGCTTGCTTTTCTTATATGATATAGATAATTTGATAGAACAGTAAATTTTATTCCTTCCATTTTTAATTATTTACCGAGTTCCCTTACCACCATCACCTCATTCCCTCTATGGTCAATGACTTTGACGGCGATGCGGTTTTCTTTGCCGGGTTTAAACGGCAGGGAGCGGGTGCTTGTGAGGAGTTCGAATTTATCTTCATCAATAGAGGCTTTCAATGCCCTCTTGAGTTTATCCCATGTCCCCGAATCTGGGAAAAATGCCTGTGATATGCAGAAGGTGCGTTTGTCGTAGTCGGTATCGATGAACCACCCAGCAATCCTGCTACCATTATCAGAATAGACCTCTCCTGTCAGCGGGTCATAGATATCTACGCCTTTAAGAATGACTTCATATTCGCCTTTCTTCTCTTTTACCTCAATATCAGGTTCGCCGAAGACCGTAAACAACTGGCTTGAGGCAGTAGTTTTGAGCAAATCCCCCACAAGGACATCCGGTCTTATGTGGGAGTAGAAGATTTTCATCTTTGGATGTTTCACGTCCATTGCAGAAGAATCAAAGGCAAATCCGCAGAAGATAATGCCGTCATATCCATTGATATGTGCCTCGCGGATGCCGTCTTCAACCTGTCTTAATGTCACCGGGCCATGAGGCGGGCCAAAAGACACAGCAACTTT